>DAISKN010000529.1:0-5146 GCA_036820975.1 Acidobacteriota bacterium
AAGCGCATGGGGCGCGCCGTCGAGGAGGCGTACGCCAAGGGCTGGCTCGGAAAGAACATCCAGGGGAGCGGTTTCGACCTGGACGTGGTCATTCACCGGGGAGCGGGGGCTTATATCTGCGGCGAGGAGACGGCCCTCCTGAGCTCGCTCGAGGGAGGAAAGGGCTTTCCCAAGCTCAAGCCTCCCTTCCCCGCGATCTCGGGGCTCTTCCAGTGCCCGACCATCGTCAATAACGTCGAGACCCTCTCCTGCGTCCCCTACATCCTGAGGCACGGCGCCGAGAAGTTCGGGAGCATCGGGACTCCCAAGCAGGGCGGAACCAGGCTCTTCTGCGTGAGCGGTCACGTGAACCGCCCCGGTGTCTACGAGGCGTCGGTCGGCGTCACGCTGCGAGAGCTCATCGAGAAACACGCTCAGGGAGTGCGCGGGGGCCGGAAGCTCAAGGCGGTGATCCCCGGCGGAATCTCCGCGAAGATTCTCACCGCGGACGAGATCGACGTCCGCATGGACTTCGACTCCCTGATCGCCGCGGGCTCCATGGCCGGATCCGGCGGCGTCATCGTGATGGACGAGACGACCTGCATGGTCGATGCCCTCGAGTCGGCGTCGAACTTCTTCCACCACGAGTCCTGCGGGCAATGCTCTCCCTGCCGGGAGGGAACCGGCTGGATTCACCGCATCCTGCGCCGCGTCACCGACGCGAAGGGCCAGATGGGAAAGCTCCAGGATCTCGAGGATCTGCTCGCCATCGCCTCCGACATGGAGGGAAAGACGATCTGCGTCTTCGCCGATGCGGCGGCCTGGCCCGTCCAGTCGTACATCGCGAAGTTCCGCGGTGAGTTCGAGGAGCACATCCGCACCGGCAAGTGCGTCCGGACGAGCGAGGCGGTCGCATGATCAAGCTCACGATCGACGGCCGCGAGGTCGAAAGCCCCGAGGGCTCGACGGTCATCCAGGCGGCGGAGAAGCTCGGGATCTTCATCCCTCGCTACTGCTACCATCCGGGACTTTCGATCGCGGGCAACTGCCGCATCTGCCTCATCGACGTCGAGAAGAACCCCAAGCTCCAGATCGCCTGCAACACGCCCGTGGCCCCGGGGATGGTGGTCCATACCATGAACGAGAAGGCGGAGGACGGCCGCCGGGCCGTTCTCGAGTTCCTCCTCGCGAACCATCCGCTCGACTGCCCCGTCTGCGACCAGTCGGGAGAGTGCGATCTGCAGAACTTCTACATGAACTTCGGGCTCTACGACCCGCGGTTCCGGGAGCAGAAAGTCAAGAAGAAGAAAGCGGTGGCCCTCGGCCCCCACGTGATGCTGGACCAGGAGCGCTGCATCCTGTGCTCGCGCTGCGTGCGCTTTTCGGACGAGATCTCGAAGACCGGCGAGTTCGGCATCTTCAACCGGGGTGACCGGGCGGAGCTCGGCCTCTATCCCGGGGTGGTGCTCGACAACCCCTACTCGGGGAACGTCATCGACATCTGCCCCGTGGGAGCGCTGACCGAACGGGAGTTTCGCTTCAAGGCCAGGGTCTGGTATCTCTCGAGCGCGCCCTCGGTCTGCAACGGCTGCTCCACCGGCTGCAACATCGACGTCCATTTCGTTCTCGATCGCCCGCATCTCAACGACGGCGCCCGCGTCCTCCGCCTGAAGCCGCGCGTCAACCCGGACGTCAACGAGTGGTGGATGTGCGACGAGGGCCGTTTCGGGTTCCACTGGATCGACCGCGAGCGGCTGACGAAAGTCCGCCACCGGGGAGCGGATTCGAAGTGGGATGCGGCGCTCTCCGGCATCGGGGCCGATTTGGCGAAGCTTACCAAGATCGGCGTCATCGCCTCCTCGCAGCTGACGACGGAAGAGCTCTTCCTCATCCGGGAGATCTTCCAGAGCAAACTGGGCGCGCGCGTCGCGGCACCGGCGCTGAAGCCGGCGGGGAAGGGAGACGACTTCCTGCTCGAGGCCGACCGGAACCCCAACACGCGGGGAGCGAAGCTCCTGGGCCTCGACGGTACCGACGCGGCGAGTCTCGTCACCGACGCCCTCGAGGGCCGTCTCGAGGCCTTGTGGGTCTTCGGCCACGACCTGACTTCGATGGTCGATGCAAAGAAGCTCCAGGAGCTTTCGCAGAAGCTCCGTCTCTTCGTCTTCTCGGGAACGAACGAGAGTCCGACGGCTTCTTTCGCGCACTGGGTATTGCCCACCGCGGCGTACGTCGAGAAGGACGGAACTTTCGTGAACAAGAAGGGCCGGGTGCAGCGGATCGGCCGCGCCTTTCCGCCTCTCCCGGACTCGCGGGAAGACTGGAGCCTTCTTCTCGAGATCGCCCGGCGGTTGAACCAACCGCTCTCCTTCCGAAAACCCCAGGAGATCTTCCTCGGGCTCGCTGACGCCGAGACGCCATTCGCAGGCTTGAGCTACGAAACGATTGGACTTCAGGGGGCGCAGCTGAAGGCATGACGCCATGATGGAAGACCTGGTCATCAAGCTCGTTCTCGCGGGCATCATGTTCTTCGGGGTCCTGAACCTCGCGGGCCTTCATACCTGGATCGAGCGCAAGCAGTCGGCCGTCATGCAGGACCGGATTGGCGCGAACCGCGCCGACATCCTGGGCTTCACGATGCTGGGTCTCTTCCACCCCATCGCCGACGCGGTAAAGATGTTCACCAAGGAGGACTTCATCCCCGAAGGCGCGGACAAGGTCCTCCATACCCTGGCTCCGTTCTTCTCGGTCTTCTTCGCCCTCGTGGCCTTCGCCGGAATCCCCTTCGGGGACCAGGTCGTCTGGGGCGATCGGGTGATCGACCTCCAGGTCGCCAAGATCGACGCCGCGCTCCTCTACATCTTCGCGATGCTGTCTCTCGGGGTCTACGGAGTGATCCTCGCGGGGTTCGCCTCGCGCAACAACTACGCGCTTCTCGGAGGGCTGCGGGCGACGGCGCAGATGATCTCCTACGAGATCGCGCTCGGCATCGCCATCATCGGCGTCATCCTGGTCTACGGAACGCTGGACCTCCAGGAGCTGGTGCGGGGCCAGGGCCGGTATCTCGCGGGCGGCTGGATTCCCTTCTGGGGCATCGTCGCCCAGCCCGTGGGGTTCATCGTGTTCTTGACCGCCGCCCTCGCCGAGACCAAGAGGGCGCCGTTCGACCTGCCCGAAGGCGAATCCGAGATCATCGGGTATTTCGTCGAGTACAGCGGAATGAAGTTCGGCATGTTTTTCCTCGCCGACTTCCTCGAGACCATCCTCGTCGCCTGTCTCACCACGACGCTCTTTTTCGGCGGCTGGCAGGTTCCTTATCTCCTGCCCGACGGCTTCCACTTCCCCTGGGGAGCGACGATCGCGGTCTCCCAGTGGACCTACCTGCTCCTGGGGGTCGCGAGCTTCTCGTTCAAGGTCCTGGTGTTCTGCTGGCTCTTCATGCAGATCCGGTGGACGCTCCCCCGGTTCCGATACGACCAGCTCATGCGGCTCGGATGGCTCGGGCTCTTTCCCGTCGCCGTGGTGAACGTCTTCATCACCGCTCTGGCTCTGACGTTCTTCTAGAAAGGACTGTGATGGCCGCCAACGTGAAGGTGATGCAGAGACCGGAGCTGACGGTCTGGGAGAAGACCTACATTCCCCAGATCCTGAGCGGGCTCAAGATCACGAGCGCGCATTTCTTCCGGAACCTGTTCCTCCACGCGGCCCACAGCGTCGGGCTCCTGAAGCACATCCCCGCCGCGGTCACCTTCCAGTACCCGGAGATTCTGAGACCGCTCGCGATGCGCTTCCGCGGCCGCCATCGGCTCACCGTCCGGGAAGAAGGCACCCCGCGGTGCGTCGGGTGCATGCTCTGCGAGACCGTCTGCCCCGCGAAGTGCATCACCATCGTCGCCGGCGAGCACCCCGACCCCAACGTCGAGAAGTACCCCGTCCGCTTCGACATCGACCTGGGGGTCTGCGTCTACTGCGGATACTGCGTCGAGGTCTGCCCCGAGGACGCCATCCGCATGGACACCGGAATCGTCGACGTCGCCGCCTACTCCCGGGGCGCGATGCAGCTCGACATCCACGAGCTCATGAACCCCAAGCTCCGCAAACCCCTCGCCGAGAGCAGCTGCACTCTGAACTTCCCCCACGAGTGCCGCCTCACCCCCGGACACCAGAAGGGCGACTGGGAGCAGGTGTACGGAGAAAGCCAGTCAGGCTCGAAGTAGCTTTGTGAAATCGGGGTGTTTCGATCTCCGCGTCGCGCCTCTGCCAGCGAACGGGCAACACGCATGGATCAACCAGTGCAGGATCGAAACGTCAAGTAGCGCTTGATGCAGACGGTCGTGCGCGTCGTGGGTGCCCTGTTCCTGGCCACCTACCCGGTCATCGTGTACCTCGGCATAACGAATTGGGGTCCTAGAGCCGTCGCAGTTCTGCTGTTGTCGGTGCTGGTGCCCATGCTCGCGATACGCTACCGGACGCGAACCAGCGAACATCTTCGGACGGTTGCACGCGTTCCACTCGCGGTCCTCGCAGTTTTGGTTTTGGCGGCCTTGATGGACGACCACCGCCTCATCCTCGCGTTGCCCGTCCTCGTCAACGCGATTCTGCTACTGCATTTCGCCGGCTCTCTCGTGGGGCCCGTACCCCTGGTGGAGCGCCTCGCGCGACTCGAGCAGCCGGAGTTGTCGCCTTCGGAGGTCCGCTATTGCAGAAGCGTGACCTGGCTGTGGGTGTCGTTCTTCGTGGTCAATGGCCTGGTGGCCGGAATCTTGGCGGTGACGGGACCGCTCAGCCTATGGGCGGTCTATACCGGGCTCGTTTCGTATCTGCTGATCGGTCTCGTCTTCACCGGCGAGTTCATCGTGCGACGGACGCGGTTCCGGGGTTTCGGGAACGGCGTTCACGACCGCGTCTTGAAGTGGATCTTGCCGGAGGCGGCAGGGCGGACCGGCCCGACGGAGCGGCGAGGGTAGGACAACAATATCGACTGGTTGGCAGCTCCACTTGGACCTCCGAGCGAGGCCGTTTTCGGAGCCTCAACCCTGTTCTACCGGGTCCGTCAAGTGTTTCGTTGCGCGCGGTGACGATCCCCGGGGAGCGGTGGCGGGGCTTGCCGTTCGAGTCAGCGAGCCGCTCTCGCTCACCTTCAGCGCGACCGGCGTCGGGTACAGGG
>DAISKN010000530.1:0-5142 GCA_036820975.1 Acidobacteriota bacterium
GTGAACGTCTTCCAGATCGTCTCACCCGTCACCGCGTCGAGCGCGTGGACGAATCCGCGGACCCCGAGCTCCCCTCCGGAGACGCCCACCATGACGTTTCCTTCGGCGACGAGGGGCGCGAGCGTCATGTAGTAGCCGATCTTGTAGTCCTCGACCGGCTTCTCCCAGACAACGTCCCCGGTCCGGGCGTCGAGCGCGACCACGAACGCGTCCAGGGTCGCGAGGTAGACCTTGTCGAGGTACAGGGCGACCCCGCGGTTCGCGGGATGGAGGCCCTTCAGATCGTCGGGGAGATCCCTCTCGTATCGCCAGAGCAGTTCCCCGGTCCTCGCGTCGAGAGCGAGCACCTGATGCCAGGGCGTCGTCAGGTACATGACGCCGTCGTTCACGATCGGGGGAGACTGGTGGCCCTCTCCGACGCCGGTCGAGAACGTCCAGAGAGGCTCGAGCCGCGAGACGTTCTCCCGCCGGATCTGGTCGAGGGGACTGTATCCCCAGGAAGCGTAGTTTCCCCGATACATGAGCCAGTTCTCCGGCTCGGGATTCTTCAACCGGTCCGCGGTGACCGGTCGCGTCGACAGGAGCTGCGCGAGAAGGAGTGCCTCGAGCATGCGCTACCCGCCGTCTGCCAGTTTCTTCTCGAGCCGATCGACCAGCTCGGCCTGGGCGGGGTTGAGCTTTCGACGGGCGAGCTCGGGCGGAAAGAACTCAGCGCGATCGATCTCGGGAAACGTTTCTTTCCGGCCGGATCGGGGCGGCCATTCCAACTCGAACGTATTGCTCTTCACCGCCGAAGTCTCCACGTCGCCCTCAATCGCCCAGGCGAGGACGCGCTTTCCGCCTTTCTGACGGACCTCGCCGAGAGGAACGAGCTCTCCCTCGGGAGCGGCCGCGCCCGTTTCCTCGGAGAACTCCCGAAGTGCTATGGCGAGAGGCTCGGCGCCGTCCTCCACCTCACCTTTGGGAATGCTCCAGGCTCCGTCGTCCTTGTTGCGAAAGAACGGACCTCCGGGATGCACGAGGAAGAGCTCCAGACCCCGGCTGCGGCGAAACATCAGCAGGCCCGCGGACAACTTCGTCACTGAAATCCGTGCTGCTGCTGGTGGTAGTCGGAATCGTAGCGCTGCGTGGACTTGAACCGCTCGAGGACCCCCGCACCCGCGAACGGCTCCACCTTCGCGAGAAGCGCGGTTCTCGCGTCCGTCGTCAGAGCCTCGAAGGTTCTGGTGAAGGCGAGATTCTGACGGGCTTCGTCGAGATTGCGCATGCCCGAAAGACACACGGGGACGTTGAGGCTCATCGAGTAGCGCAGACACTCGTGCGGGCTCACCCCGGCCTTCTCCGGAATCATGCCGCCTCCCTGGGTCTTCATGGCGATGACCGCGATCCCGCGCTCGAGCGCGACCGGTAGGACTTCGCGACTGAAACTTCGGTAGTGGGCGTCGCAGAGGTTCACCGGCATCTGGAGAGCGTCCCACTCGAACCCCTGCGCCAGCATCTTCGAGTGGATGTGGGGCGACTTGTGGCCGGTGAATCCGATGAAGCGGATCTTCCCCTGCTCTTTCGCTTTCACCGCGGCGTGAATCGCGCCGTCCTTCGCGAACAGGAGATCCGGGTCGTTGTCGTAGTTGCACTCGTGGAACTGCCAGAGGTCGATGACGTCCGTTCCCAGGCGGGTCAGGCTCTCCTCCAGCTGGACCATGGCGCCCCGGGCATCGCGGGCGCAGCCCTTGGTCATGAGGAACGCCTTTTCCCGATAGCCGCCGCGAAGGGCCTTTCCCATGCGCCGCTCGCTCTCGCCGTCGTGGTACTCCCAGGCGTTGTCCATGAAGTTGACGCCTTCGTCGATGGCCGTTCGCACGATGCGAATGCCCTCCGACTCTTCGGGGACTCCGATATGGAACCCGCCCACACCGAGAATCGAGACCTTGTCGCCGGTCTTGCCGAAGGCGCGGTAGGGGATTCCGTTTCTTCGTTCGACGGTGGCGGGGGTTGCGAAGACGTCGGTCTGCGCCGCGACGGAGCTCGCTCCGGCCCGCGCGGGCAGGATGGCCCCGAGCGCCCCGGCGCTCTTGAGAAAGCTTCGGCGAGAAAGGGTCACGAAGGCACCTCCTCGGCTGGAGGGGGGATTGTATATGATGCGGGCCCTATGAAGAAGATAGGGATTTTCGTTCTCCTCCTGGGCTTGTCGATATCCGCCTCCGGCCAGGAGGCGCTCGACTCCAAATCGTTCCAGGGACTCGAGCTTCGGGGGATCGGCCCCGCCCTGATGTCGGGCCGGATCGCGGATATCGCCATCCATCCCCGGCGCCGGAGCACCTGGTACGTCGCGGTCGGCTCCGGCGGCGTCTGGAAGACCGCGAACGCGGGAACGACGTGGACCCCGGTCTTCGACGCCCAGAGCTCCTACTCCATAGGATGCGTCGCTCTCGATCCGACGAATCCCGAAATTGTCTGGGTGGGCACGGGGGAGAACGTGAGCGGGCGTCACGTGGGCTACGGGGACGGGGTCTACCGGAGCCTCGACGGAGGACGGAGCTTCCAGCACACGGGGCTCCGGAGCTCGGAGCACATCTCGAAGATCATCGTCGACCCGCGCGACTCGAACGTCGTCTATGCCGCCTCCGAAGGACCGCTCTGGTCCGCGGGAGGCGAGCGCGGCGTCTTCAAGACCACGGATGGCGGCGTCACCTGGGCCCCGGTTCTCGCCATCGGCGAGAACACCGGAGTCACCGACCTCGAGCAGGATCCGAGAAAACCCGACGTGCTCTACGCGGCGGCCTACCAGAGGCGACGGCACGTCTGGTCGTTCCTCGGAGGAGGACCGGAGTCCGGGATCCACAAGACGACCGACGGCGGAAGGACCTGGAGGCGTCTTTCGAGCGGGCTTCCCTCGGTTCACATGGGGAAGATCGGACTCGCGATCTCGCCCGTCGATCCCGACGTGGTCTATGCGACCATCGAGGCCGCGGACGACAAGAGCGGCTTCTATCGCTCGCTCGATTCCGGAGAGCACTGGGAGAAGAGGGGCGACTACCGGAGCGGCGGCACCGGCCCTCATTATTATCAGGAGATCTATGCCTCGCCGCACGACCGGGATCGCGTCTACCAGATGGACGTCTGGATCCACCTCACCGAGAACGGCGGCTCGAGCTTCGCGCCCCTGGGTGAGCCGTACAAGCACAGCGACAACCACGCGCTCGCCTTCGACCCCGACGATCCCGATTACCTCCTCGCGGGGAGCGACGGGGGGCTCTACGAGACCTGGGACCACGGGAAGAGCTGGAAGTTCGTCTCGAACCTTCCGGTGACCCAGGTGTACAAGCTCGCGCTCGACAACGCCGAGCCGTTCTACAACCTGTACGGGGGCATGCAGGACAACAACGCTCAAGTCGGCCCGTCTCGAACGGCGAACGTGCACGGAATCCAGAACAGCGACTGGTTCAATACCGTTTCCGGAGACGGATACGCGGGACAGATCGATCCCACCGACCCGAATCTCATCTACTCCGAGTGGCAGTACGGAAGCCTCACCCGATACGACCGCGGGACGGGGGAGCTCGTCGACATCAAGCCGCAGCCGGCGAAGGGCGACCCTCCCGAGCGGTGGAACTGGGATGCGCCGATCCTGATAAGCCCCCACTCCCACACCCGGCTCTACTTCGGCTCGCACCGGCTCTGGCGGAGCGACGACCGCGGAGATTCGTGGAGGCCGGTAAGCCCGGATCTTTCCCGCGGGCGCAACCGCTACGAGATGGAAATCATGGGCCGCGTCTGGAGCGTCGACGACCTGTACGACCTCGGCGCGATGTCCTGGTACGGGAACACGACCGCGATCTCCGAGTCTCCTCTCGTCGAAGGGCTGCTCTACGTCGGCACCGACGACGGCATGGTGCAGGTGTCGGAGGACTCCGGCGCCACGTGGCGGCGGGTGGATCGCTTCGCCGGCGTCCCCGATCTCGCGTTCGTGAACGAGGTCAAGGCTTCGCTCCACGATCGCGACACGGTCTACGTCGTTCTCGACAACCACAAGGTGGGCGATTACTCGCCCTACCTGTTGAAGAGCCGGGACCGGGGCCGGACCTGGAGTTCGATCCGGGGAGATCTTCCGGATCGCCACATCCTGTGGTCGGTGGTGGAGGACCACGTGAAGCCCGAGCTACTCTTCGCGGGTACGGAGCTCGGCATCTTCTTCACCGTCGATGGCGGCGCGCATTGGGTGAAGCTCACCGGCGGAGTCCCGACCATCGCCTTTCGAGATCTCGAGATCCAGAGGCGCGAGAACGACCTCGTGGGCGCCTCGTTCGGGCGGGGTTTCTATATCCTCGACGACTACTCACCCCTCCGGCAGGTGAGCCCCGAGCTCCTGGCGCGGGATGCCTTCCTGTTCCCGGCTCGCAAGGCCCTCCTGTACGTGCCCCAGGTTCCACTCGGCCTTCGCGAGAAAGCGAACCTCGGAGGCGCTCATTTCACCGCTCCGAATCCGCCCTACGGGGCGGTCTTCACCTACCACCTGGGGAAGGACCGGGAGACGGCGAAAGAGGCGAGGCGCAAGGCGGAAGAGGCCCTGGCGAAGGAAGGCAAAAACGCGCCCTTTCCGGGATTCGACGGCCTCGCCGCGGAGGCTTTGGAAGACGAGCCTTCGATCGTGCTCGAGGTGCGGGACGCCTCCGGAAACGTGGTCCGCCGGATCGAGGGGCCGAAGACCAAAGGGTTCCATCGAGTCGCCTGGGATCTTCGCTATCCGCCGCCGAACCCGACGGAGCTGAAGCCTCGGGTTCTCGAGAGCTTGTGGGAGAGGCATCCGGTGGGACCGATGGTGACGCCCGGCACGTACCGCGTGAGCTTGTGGACCGAGTCGGGCGGGCAGGTGACGCCGCTCTCGGAGCCGCAGTCGTTCGAGGTCGTGGCCTGGGAGACGTCGACTCTGCCCGTCCAGGATCGAGCCGAGGTGCTCCAGTTCCGCGAGAGGACGTGGGAGCTCCATCGAAAGGCCCTCGCGGCATCCAGGATGACCGACGAGGCGCTCGAGAGAGTCGCCTACATGAACAAGGCGCTTCTCGACACCCGATCCGCTCCGGCCGATCTCGCCCCTCGCTTGCGCGCGGCCAGAGCGTCATCTGCCACTCGGTCGACGTCCAG
>DAISKN010000531.1:0-5123 GCA_036820975.1 Acidobacteriota bacterium
CACGCGGGCGCGCAATATCGAGAGGGAGACGAAGGTCCGCCAGTTCTACCTGAAGTTCGAGGGCGGAAACCCGACGGGCACCCAGAAAGACCGCATCGCTTTCGCGCAGGTCATGGACGCCATGAGGCGCGGATACGACGCGATGACCGTCGCCACCTGCGGCAATTACGGAGCCGCGGCGGCGTTCGCCGCGAACGCGGCCGGTCTCAAGGTCGTGGTCTACATCCCCGAGGACTTCAAGACCAGACGCGTCGCCGAGATGGAAGCGCTCGGAGCCTCGATCGTCCGCATCGGAGGGGATTACGAGTCCGCCGTGCGGGAGAGCCGGGAAGCCGCGGATCGCGAAGGACTCTACGACGCGAACGCGGGCGGAGAGAACACCCTCCTCCAGCTTCAGACCTACGGACAGATCGCGGTCGAGATCTACGACGACCTCCGCGACGCCCCCGCCGCCGTGGCCGTGCCGGTCTCGAACGGCACCACCCTCGCGGGGATCTACCACGGCTTCTTGAGCCTCTTTCGGCGGGGCAAGACGTCCCGCATCCCCAAAATGGTCGCGGGCTCTTCCCACGGGAAGAACCCCATCGTCCGGGCGTTCGTGAAGGGCCTCTCCCACTGCGAGGACCTGAAGCCCGAGGAGATTCGGGAGACGTCGGTGAACGAGCCTCTGGTGAACTGGCACTCGATCGACGGAGACCTCGCCCTCGACGCGATCTACCGGACTTCGGGCTGGGCGGCGGACGTGACCGACAAGGAGATGCTCGCGACCTCGAAAGCGCTGAAAGACACGGAAGGCCTGAGCGTGCTTCCGGCGTCCACGGCGGGACTCCTCGCCCTCCTCGAGCGGCACAAGGTCGAGCCGCTTCCTTCGGACCGCTACGTCGCCGTCATCACCGGGAGACGTTCCTGATATGTCGAGCTTCCAGGAGACTCCCGATGGAAACGCCGTGGTTTATTGCGAAGGCGCCTATCGCACGGCCAACGGCAAGACCGCGCACGGTCTCGTCCGCTTCACCCGGCGGTATCGCGTCGCGACCGTCATCGACTCCACGTCGGCGGGGGAAGACGCGGGGGAGGTCCTGGGAATCGGCCCCATCGGACTCCCCATCGTGCCCGACCTCACCGAAGCGCTCGCGGTAGCGCGCGAGCGGCTCGTACCGGTGACGCACTTCGTCATCGGGCTCGCTCCCGACGGAGGACGCCTTCCGGACAAGGCGCGGCTCGACGTGATGGATGCTCTCGGAAGGGGGCTCGATGTCGATTCGGGGCTCCACGACTACCTGAGCGACGATCCGGAGCTCGCGGCCCTCGCCCGGGCGCGCGGGTGCCGCATCCGAGACGTGCGCAAGCCGCCTCCGATCCAGGACCTCCACTTCTTCAGCGGCAAGATCGACCAGGTGAAGGCGCTCCGCATCGCCGTCCTCGGCACCGACTCCGCCATCGGGAAGAGGACCACGACGGCCATCGTAACCAACGCCCTCGAGGAGAAGGGCGTCTCGTCGGTCATGATCGGAACCGGACAGACCGCCTGGATGCAGGGCGTGCGCTACGGGATCGTCCTCGATTCGCTCGTGAACGACTTCGTCTCTGGAGAGATCGAGCACGCCGTCTGGTCCGCCTGGGAGGAGCAGAAGCCCGAGGTGATTCTCGTCGAGGGGCAGGGGAGTCTCCTGAATCCCGCCTATCCCGGAGGGTTCGAGATCCTGGCGGCGGCGCGGCCGCACGGCGTGATCCTCCAGCACGCCCCGGCGCGGAAGGAGTACGACGGCTTCCCTGGATTTCCCCTCCATCCGCTCCCGACGCAGATCCAGGCGCTGGAGCTGGTCTCGGGAAAGCCGGTAATCGCGATCGCCGTCAACCACGAGAACGTTCCTCCGGAGCGCCTCGATGCTCTCTGCCGGGAGATCTCGGAGCAAAGCGGTCTTCCCGTCACCGACGCTCTCGTCCATGGGCCGGGAGCGCTGGTCGAGTCGATTCTCGGACTCAAGAAGAGGCTATGAACGCCCCGGGCGTGCCGGAGCTGTCGCGGCTGGTCGTCATCGACCGGCTCGAAGTCGGTCCCGTGAAGGTAGAGAGCGATCGCATCGCCGCCTCCTATCGGGTGGGAGAGGACAGCTTCGAGCTCGCGTACAAGTACGAGGAGCCGGTCTTCGACCCGGAGGACCCGGACGCCTC
This sequence comes from Acidobacteriota bacterium, assembly GCA_036820975.1. Classification (GTDB taxonomy): domain Bacteria; phylum Acidobacteriota; class Vicinamibacteria; order Marinacidobacterales; family SMYC01; genus DAISKN01. The sequence goes on from DAISKN010000531.1 coordinate 2,176, forward strand.
GAATCTGGCGGCGGTGATCCTGGCGCAGGTCGCCCTCAACTACGGTCTCTTCTGCCGCGAAATCGTGTTCCACGGCGACTTCGACGAGGCCGACCGTCGTTTCCTCACGGAGATGGCGGCGAACACCGCCCGTGAGATCTACGTGAAGAAGATCCTGGAGCCCAATCCCTTCCTCACCGAGGAGGCGACGGGGCTTCCGGCCGTGGTCGAGAAGAGCTACCTCGCGGCCACGCTCGTGTTTCCCGGGCCGCTCCCGGGACAGGCGACTCGATGGGCCTCGAGCCCGGACCGGCATGCGGTGCTCTCGAGCGGAGGAAAGGACAGTCTCCTGACGTTCGGGCTCCTCCGTGAGACCGGGGTCGAGACGCATCCGCTCTACGTCAACGAATCGGGAAGGCACTGGTTCACGGCGCTCAACGCCTATCGGCACTTCGCCCTCCACGTTCCCAATACGGCGCGGGTCTGGACCAATTCCGACCGTCTCTTCTCGTGGATGCTGCGGCAGCTTCCGTTCGTGCGAAAAGACTTCCAGTCGGTGCGCTCCGACGCCTATCCCATCCGCCTGTGGACGGTGGCGGTGTTCCTCTTCGGCGTGCTTCCGCTCTTGAAAAAACGCGGCATCGGGCGTCTCCTCATCGGGGACGAGTTCGACACCACCGAGAGAGCGAGCTATCAGGGAATCACCCACTACAGCGGTCTGTACGATCAGAGCCGCTACTTCGACGACGCGCTCTCTCGCTACTTCGGGCGGAAGGGCTGCGGGATCTCCCAGTTCTCGATCCTGAGGCCATGCTCCGAGATCTTCATCGAGAAAGTCCTCGCCGAGCGCTACCCGGCGCTTCTCGAGTACCAGATGTCCTGCCACGCGACCCACAAGGACGAGACCGCCGTCCGCCCCTGCGGGGCCTGCGAGAAGTGCCGCCGCATCGTGGGAATGCTTCTGGCGGTGGGCCAGGACCCGAAGCGGTGCGGCTTTCGCGAGGAGCAGATCGAAAGCTCGCTGCGCGCCCTGGTGGAGAACGGAGTCCATCAGGAGCGAGCGGGCGCGGCGCATATGGCGCACCTCCTGCACGAGCGGGGGCGCATCTCCGAGCCTCGAGTGGGCAAGGTCGCCGCGAAGCCTCAGCCCGAGGTGATGAAGCTGCGCTTCGACCCCGAGCGGTCTCCCCTCAGCGGGATCCCCGTGAGCTTGCGCGAGCCCGTCTTTCGAATCCTCCTGCAGCACGCGGAAGGCGCGCTCCAGCGGAGGGGCCGCGTCTGGCACCCCTTCGACGTTCTCGGCAGTCCCGAGATCGGAACGCCCTATCGCTTCGAGGCAGGTACGGAGGCCGCGAAGGCGGGGAGCCCCGACGCGAGCTTTCTCCTCGGCGAGCTCACCTGGCCGGAGGCCCAGGAGCGCTTCCGGCAGGTGGACGTGGCGCTCCTGCCGGTGGGCGCGATCGAGCAGCACGGGCCGCACCTCCCGCTCGATACCGACGCCTTCGACGCCGACTATCTCGCGAAGCGCGTGGCGGCGGCCTGTCCCGATCCGAAGCCACTGGTGCTCCCGCTGGTCTCCTACGGCGTCTCCTACGCGCACGACGACTTCAGCGGGACTCTGAGCGTGAGTCCCGACACCATGGCGCGGCTCGTCTACGAGATCGGGATGAGCGTCGCGAGGCAGGGGATTACCAAGCTCGTCATCGTGAACGGCCACGGGGGAAACGGTCCCGCCCTCCACTTCGCGGCGCAGCTCATCAACCGCGACGCCCAGATCTTCACCTGCGTCGACACCGGCGAGACCAGCGACGCCGAGGTCAACGCGATGTCCGAGGTCGAGAACGACGTCCACGCCGGAGATATCGAGACTTCGACGTCGCTGGCGGCCCGCCCGGAGCTCGTGCGGATGGATCGGGCGGAGAGATTCATCCCGCGCTTTTCCAGCAAGTACCTCGATTTCAGCGCGCGAGGCGGCGTCACCTGGTACGCGCAGACGGCGAAGATCACCCCGACGGGGGTTTTCGGCGATCCGACCCGAGCCACCCGGGAGAAGGGTGAGAGGATGTGGGAGGTCATGGTCGAGCACCTGGTTGCGCTCGTGACCTCGATTCAGGGACTGTCCCTCGACGAGATTCATCAAACCCGCCTGTGAGAATCACCAAGATCGAAGCCTGGCCCGTGGCGATGGATCTCAAGGAGCCCTACACCATCGCCTACGAGACCGTCACCAGGACCACGAACGTCTTCTTCCGCATCGAGACGAACGCCGGGGTCAGCGGTCTCGGCTGCGCCGCCCCCGACGAGGTCGTGACTCACGAGACCGCCGAAACCGTAATGACGGCTCTCACCGACGTCGTGGGACCGCTCTTCAAGGGTTGCGATCCTCTGCGGCGGCTGAGCCTGATCCTGCGGCTTCGCAAGCACCTTCCCGACGCTCCTTCCGCGCGCGCCGCGGCGGACATGGCGCTCCACGACCTCCTGGGAAAGGCCGCGGGTCTTCCGTTGTGGCGCGTTCTCGGGGGCTTCCGGCGCTCGATCGCGACCAGCATCACCATCGGGATCCTCGACGAGGGAGAGACCGTCGCGAGGGCGCGCGATTTCGCGGAGCGTGGATTCCGAGCGATCAAGATCAAAGGGGGGCGCAACCACGAGGAAGACGCGGAGAAGGTCTTGAAAGTGCGCGACGCCGTGGGGCCCCGGATCGAGCTCCGGTTCGACGCGAACCAGGGATACACCGTCGAGCAGGCGCTCGCGTTCGTCGAAAAGAGCAAATTGGCGAACGTGGCCATCCTCGAGCAGCCGACGCCGAAGGAGTCGCCCGACCTCATGGGGCGCATGGTGGCGGAAAGCCACGTCGCCATCATGGCCGACGAGAGCCTGATGAGCCTTCGCGACGCTTTCGCTCTCGCGCGGCGCGACTTCACCGACATGTGAATGTGAAGCTCATGACGGTGGGAGGCATCGACTAA
>DAISKN010000532.1:0-5117 GCA_036820975.1 Acidobacteriota bacterium
GCCTCGAGAGCGCCAAGAACTTCATCGTGGTCAAGACCCCGCCGGGAAACGCCATGGGCGTCGCCCGCGCCATCGACGAGGTCGAATGGCCGGAGATCATGGGAACCATCGCGGGGGACGACACTATCCTCCTCATCGCCCGAAGCGACGCCGACGCCCAGGCGGTCGAGAAGCGCCTGCGCGCGGTCAGCGGGCGATAAACGGCGTGGTAAGCTTTGGTCATGAGCACCTCGGTCCAGCGTGCGCCGGCGACTTACGAGGATCTGCTCGCGGTTCCCGACCATAAGGTGGCCGAGATTCTTGACGGCGAGCTCTTCGCGAGTCCTCGCCCTGGGTTCCCTCACGCTCACGCATCCACCACTCTTGGAGGAGAGATCTCGACCCGCTTCCATCGGCCCGGAGGCGGGGGGGACAACCCCGGCGGTTGGTGGATCCTTTTCGAGCCCGAGCTCCACTTTCGGGATGACGTCCTGGTGCCCGACGTCGCGGGTTGGCGTCGAGAACGTGTACCGTTTCTCCCCAACGCCCCCTGGTTCCGATAGGGTATGTGAGGTCGTCTCTCCCAGCACGGAGTCAATCGATCGCGGCCGAAAGCTGCGGATCTATGCCCGCGAGGGCGTGAGTCACCTGAGGCTCGTCAACCCTCTCGCGAAAATACTCGAGGTCTATCGGTTGTCCGACGGTAAATGGACGCTGCTCCAGACCTCGGTCAACGATGAAGTCGTTCAGGCCGAGCCGTTCGGGAACGTCTCCATCGAGATGTCACGCTGGTGGCTTCCGGAAGCTCCGCCCGAGCGGGGCTGAAGAGTCTTCTGCAGGCCCGCTAGCTTTCCCTCGATGAGGCGGATGATCGCGACGTTTCAAAATTGGCTCCGTCCGGAGGAAGTGCCTTCAAGTATTACTTGAGTCGCGAACCGTGTTGCGGTTCTGGCAACAGGGTAGCCGTTGCGGGTCGTCGTGCCGTCACGGCTGACCCTTCAGACGCCTCCGAATGCTGTCTTGACTTGTCAGGTATAGTCGAATAATTATTCGACTATGGCAGTAGCGGAGTACCGGGTCAGCTTCGCGGAGTGTCGGGACCTTCTTACCAGCCGGCTGACCGCGCCCGCACCTGGTCGGGTCCAGCTTCTTACCGGGCCGCGGCAGGTCGGCAAGACCACCCTGCTCCTCGATCTTGCGGAGCGCTACGGAAACGCCGCGATCTACGCGGCTATGGACGGTCCCGAGGCCGTGGTGCCCGGGTTCTGGGAGCGCCTCTGGGTTCGCGCGGACGAGACCGCAACCAATGAGGGACGGGCGGTCCTCCTCCTCGACGAAGCGCACCTCGTGCCGGACTGGTCCACTCGCCTCAAAGGTGAGTGGGACCGTCTTCGTCGCCGCAAACGGCCGATTCACGTCGTCGCCACCGGCTCTTCGGCTCTCCGGCTCGCCGCGGGCTCGCGCGAGAGCCTTGCCGGACGCTTCGAGCGGATCACGCTTTCGCACTGGTCCGCCTCGTCGCTCGCCGAGGTCTTCGCCCTCCCACACGCAGAAGCTTCGTTGCTGCTCGTGAAGATGGGCTCTTATCCGGGAGCCTTCGAATTGCGCGGCGACATCCCGCGCTGGTCGGCGTACGTGCGCGATGCCATCCTCGAGCCCGCCATCGGCCGCGACATCCTCGCGATGGCGGCAGTCAGGAAACCCGCCCTCTTACGCCAGGTGTTCGGCGTCGCCGCGTCGTCCCCGGCGGAGATCGTCTCTCTCCAGAAGATCCAGGGCCAGCTTCAAGACGCCGGAGCTCTCGAGACCATCGCTCATTACCTGCAGCTCCTCGAGGAGGCCTATCTCGTCGCGCCCCTTGGCAAGTACTCTCCTCGTCCTGCGCGCCACCGAGCGGCGCCGCCGAAGCTCATCACGCTCAACAACGCGCTCCTCGCCACCGTCGACCCCCGCGGGATTCCCGATCGTTCCACGGACCCGAAGCGATTCGGAGCCTGGGTCGAGAACGCCTGCCTTGCCCACGCCTGGAACCGAGGGCAGCGAGTCAGCTATTGGCGTGAGGAGCCTCTCGAAGTGGATGCCGTGCTGGAAGGGAGCTGGGGCTCCTGGGCCATCGAGGTGACGACAGGCCCTACCTCCTCGGGAGACCTCAAGGGAATCGGAGAGTTCACGCGACGCCACCCCTCCTACCGGCCTCTGGTCCTTTGCGGCGAGGAAGGGCGGTCCGCGATCGAACGCGCCGGCTTTCCCGCGATGTCGTGGAGCGACTTTCTGCTCACCGGACCGGCTGGGGTCGACGCGCCAAGGTGATGGGGGTGGACCTGGCCTCCGGCGACCACCGCGCAGCTTAGGACACTACTCCGTCCGGACGGAGTGACTTCAGGTGCTGCTCGAGCTCGTTCACGCCTCGATGAGAGCTCTCGCATGTGCTATCTCGTGAGGTTCAATGGGACGAACTTGAGAAGCGAGAAGAGTGGTCACCGCCACGGTCTTCCCATTGAGAGTCATGAACTCGATCTCGTAGGCCTCGCCGTCTCTATGAACGTGCACTACCGTTCCGACGTCGCCGGCGACGAGTCGTTCCTGGGCGACATCGGTCGTCAAGACTACCTGGTCGTGCTCTCGGATCATGGCGGCTCCTACACTGGGTAGGCTGTGATCAGGCGAGGCGGAGTGGTCTTCGCTTCGACCAGCCATACCGTGCGAATAAGGGGGTTGCGTCCATCGGGTGTCACGATCTCCCCTTCGACAATTTAACGTGTACCGTGACTCGATTCCACGAGGGTGACAACCGGATGCGCACGGCCGTGCGACCGGAGCGCTTCCGCCAACACAGTCCACTCCTCGACCTTGAACCCGAATCTTTCGAAGAACGCGGCCTTGTGGCCTTCTCATCCGGGTGCTCCCGGTTGAGAAGGTACGTAACAACCTTCGCACGGTCCACAAGGAGGGAACGAAGTCGCGGAAGTTTCTTGCGTGCCGTCAGGTGATTCTCCTCCTGGTCACTGTAACACCAGCCATTCTGCTCTGATTCCCGAGGAGCCGTTCGACACCTTCCGCCGGACGGAGTGACTTCAGGTGCTGCTTGAGCTGGGCGAACACGTGTTCGCGGATCGCCGAAGGAAGATGTAGGCTAAACAGCCAGAAAAGGTCTTCCCATGATCGGGCGAACGCTCGGCCACTACGAGATCGTCGAGAAGCTCGGCGAAGGCGGCATGGGAGCGGTCTACCGGGCCCGCGATACGACGCTCGGGCGGGACGTGGCTCTGAAGCTTCTACCCGAGTTCGTTTCGGGTGATTCCGAAAGGATCGCGCGGCTCGAACGCGAGGCCCGTCTTCTCGCATCCTTGAGCCACCCCAACATCGCGACTCTGCACGGCCTCGAAGAGTCGAACGGGCAGAAGTTCCTGGTGATGGAGCTCGTGCCGGGCGAGACCCTGGCGGAGAGAATCGCCCGCGGGCCTCTGCGCCTTGAGGAGTGCCTCGGCGTGTTCCAACAGATTGCCGAGGGACTGGAGGCGGCTCACGAGAAGGGCATCATCCACCGGGACCTGAAGCCGGCGAACGTAGTCGTCACACCTGAGGGAAGAGTCAAGATCCTGGACTTTGGGTTGGCGAAGGCGGTCGCTGAGGAGGCTCCCACTTCCGACCTGTCCAAGTCACCCACACTCACGCGGGAGGGAACCGAACGAGGGGTCATCCTGGGAACCGCGTCCTACATGAGTCCGGAACAGGCGCGGGGGAAGACTCTCGATCGAAGGACCGACATCTGGTCTTTCGGGTGCGTCTTCTATGAAGCGCTGACGGGGAGGAAGGCGTTTCCGGGAGAGACGGTCTCGGACATCCTGGCGGCGATTCTGGAGAGAGAGCCCGACTGGACGGCACTGCCCGGGAGCACACCCGCGGAAATCCGCGATCTGCTGGAATGGTGTCTTCACAAGGATCTCAATCGCCGCTTGCGGGATATCGCTGACGCGAGGATCGAAGTCGACGCGCCCTCGGGTCCACCCATCAGCATGCCTCGACGTCGCTACCTACCGTGGGCCGTGGCTGCAGTCGTATCAGGTGTCGCGGTCTGGAGTTTGCTACGACCGAGAGAACAACCAGAGCGTGCGGTTTCTCGCTTCACGTTGAACCTCCCTCCCGAGCAATCTCTCACGTGGAGAAACGATCCTTCGGTAGCGATCTCCCCCGACGGAAGGTACCTCATCTACGTCGGTGGCTTAGGCAACAATAGAAAGCTATACCTCCGACCTATCGACCAACTCGAATCGCGAGCCATTCCCGGCACCGATGGCGCGGAAACGGCATTCTTTTCGCCTGATGGTGGTTGGGTCGGTTTCTACACGGGCCCTGGAAGGCTCGAGAAGAAACGTCTCGATTCCGGACCGGTCATGACGCTCTTTGATGCTCTCGTAAGCGTTGATCCTTCTGGTGCGTCGTGGGGTCCGGGAGGCACGATTCTGTTCGCGCAACATTTCCTCTCAGGGCTGTCACGAGTTTCTGCTTCCGGCGGCACTCCTTCGGCAATCACAAGTCCTGATGCAAAGCGAGGCGAGACCGGGCATGTGCGACCCGAGATACTTCCCGATGGTAAGACGGCGCTCTTCACGATTCTCACTGCACAGGGTAATCCGCGCATTGGCCACCTCTCTCTCGATACCGGCAAGTATAGAGTGTTGGTTGAGGAAGGCTTTTGTGCACGTTACGTTCCGACGGGTCACCTGGTTTATGCGAAAGGCGCTACCCTCATGGGGGTGCCCTTCGATCTCGAGCGTCTCCAGGTAACAGGTAAGCCGGTCTCGCTTGTAGAAGGGGTATGGACCAATCCTGCATATGGAACGGCGCATTTCGCATTTTCCCAGGATGGTACGCTCACCTACGTCCCGGACTCTACACAAGAGCGCACTCTGGTTTGGGTAGACCGAACCGGCGCTGCCCGTCCCGCGTCTCGTCGATGAGCCCCATCATCGTCGGATAGGTCGAGACGTAGACGCGCCCCTCGGCGTCTTTCTCGGTCACCAGGTTCACCGGCGCCGCGTCGGGCAGGTGCCGCTTGAAGGCGTTCACCGCCTGCCTGACCAACGCGACGCGATCCGCCAGGAACAGCACCCGCTTGGCCCAGTTGCAGCGCATGA
>DAISKN010000533.1:0-1942 GCA_036820975.1 Acidobacteriota bacterium
GTCGATGGACAGCTCCTGCTCATGCGGGACTGATTCTACGGAAGAACGCAAAGGCGCGAAGAGCAAAAGGCGCAGAGGAATCCAAAGGCAAAAGGGGATAGGGGGACGGAGGGGGACAGGGATAAATCATAGACTGTGATTCATCTCCTTATCTCCCCATCCCCCTTCTTACACTCCTCAGAGCACCCCGGCGCTTGAGGTACTATCCGCCTCCGGAGGAGCGTCAGTTCTTTGGAGTCCGATCGGGTCCAGACGTTGAGCGCCGCGCCCGCGGCGCGGGCCGCCGACGAGACGCGCCTGGTGCTGGTCCTTTTCGCTCTTCTCGCGCTCGGGAACGTGGATAGTCAGGTGCTGGCGCCGCTCCTCCCGGAAATCGCTCGAGGGCTCGACACGCCGGTGAGCTGGGTCGGGCGGACCGTGAGCGGATACGCGATCGCCGCCGCCGTCGCCGCGCTGGTCGCCGGACCGCTCTCCGACCGCCTGGGTCGCCGGCGGTTTCTCGCGGGCTCGGCGGTGTTGTTGGGTGTCGGAAGCGCGGTGGCGGCCGTGACCACTTCGTTCACGGGATTCGCCCTCGCCCGCGTGGCGACGGGCGCCGGGGCCGGCGTGATCTCGGCGCTCTCGGTCGCGGCGATCGCCGACCTCGTCCCCTATGAGCGGCGAGGCCGGTCGATGGGTTGGGTGGCCACCGCGTACACCGCGGCTCCGGTTCTTGGATATGCGCTCGCGACCTGGGTGGCCGAATCCGTCGGCTGGCGCGCCAACTACGTCGCGTTCGCCGTCGCCGGCGCGTTTCTCGGACTCGCCGTCGAGGCGTGGCTCCGGCAAAGCGCGCCAGCTTCGGTCAGCGACGCGCCGTCCCGCCGTTACCTGTCCTTCTTCGGATCACGGGCGACCGCTCTCGGGGCGCTTTCGGCGTTCTTCGTCACCGGGGGCGTGACGGGATTCCTTCTGTTCCTGGGCGCGCATTTGCAGAAGCGCCTCGACCTGACCCTGAGCCAGGTGGGCATGGTCTTCCTCTGGAGCGGGGTCGCGAGCCTCGCCGGGGCCTTTGGAGCGGGTCGGCTGTCCGACCGCGTGGGAAAGAAGAAGGTCGCCCTCGCCGGATGCTTGTGTCTGGCGGCATTCGTCGCCGCGGTGCCCCACGTGGAAGGGCCGCTCCTGTACGCGACGCTCGGGCTCGTCGGAGTCTCGGTGGCGGCGCGCCTCGCGCCGCTGCAATCGATCGTAACCGAGCTCGTGCCGACGGAGTCCCGCGGAGCGTATGTCGCCCTTCGGAATACCGTGTCCCAGTCAGGAAACGCCGCCGCGGCGATCGGGGCGGCGGCCCTGTACGACCGCGGGTTCGAGTACGTCTGCTACATGGCCGCGGCTTTCAGCGTCGCCGCCTTCGTGCTGCTCTTCTGGATCGAAGAGCCCGTCGTTCGGTCGAGCACGGGGTATGGCGGGCGGGCCCGTTAAGGCGGATTTCGCGTGCGGAAGCGCTGGAAACAAATCCTGATCGGGCTTGCCGGCGCTCTCGTCCTGTTCGTCAGCGTCGGAGTTCCCTATCTCCTCGCGGTTCTCGTCACCCGGGCGGGAACCCGGCCCATGGACCTCGAGCTCACGTCGTCGCCCGCGGATTACGGATTGTCGTTCGAGGAAGTCACGTTCGAGGCGGCCGACGGGGTCGTCATCTCCGGGTGGTTCCTTTCCGGAGGCTCGCGAAAGGCCGTCGTCGCCTGCGGGCACGGACTCTTTCGATCGCGGCGGGAGGTCCTCGACCGCGCGGCATACTTTCGACAGCAGGGTTACGACACTCTCGTCTTCGATTTCCGGAGGCATGGAAAGAGCGGAGGAGAGCGGGTGACCCTCGGATATCAGGAGAGCCGGGATTTCGAAGGCGCGGTCGCGTTCTTACGGAAGCGTCGACCGGATGCTCCGGTGGTGCTCTACGGCGTGT
>DAISKN010000533.1:1952-5114 GCA_036820975.1 Acidobacteriota bacterium
GCGGGGGCGGCTCTGCTCGCCGCGGGGAGAACGCCCGCGGTCGCGGCGATCGTGGCCGACAGCCCTTTCCTGAACATCGAGCACACGGTGGTCCACCACGTGAAGCTCATCTTCGGGCTCCCGCGCTTTCCCTTCGCGAGCGAGCTCCTGTGGTTTCTCGAGTTGCGCGGCGGATTCGAACGGAAAAATTTCGATATCGAAGCCGCGGCCGCCGCGCTCGGAGAACGTCCGCTGCTGGTCCTCGCCGGCGCCGACGACGACCGGATGCCGCCGGAACTGCAGAAAAGAGTCGCGGAAGCCTCGAAGAGCGCGCTCAGCCGGTTCGTGAGCTTCGAAGGCGCCGGCCACGGCGCCGCGTATCGCGTCGCGACCGAGGATTATCAGAGCGAGATTCGTTCGTTCCTCGAGCGGGCGGGGCTCTGAGCGTTCTCAGGCCGGCTCGACGCCGGCTCGACTCCGCAAACGCGGGTCAGACCTCGTGGTCGAACTCGGGCACGTCCGGGAGCCAGGGCTGGATGTAGTAACCGCGGGTCTCGCTGAACCGCTTGCGCATGATCCGGCGCCCGTCGGTAGCAGGCACGTCGGGATAATGTCCGAGGAACACCTCCCGGATGCCGTCGTACTCCTCGAGAGGAAAGTACCGCTGAACCACGGCCGCGGTATTGAGCGCACGGTCCCAGTACTGGACATCGACCCGAAGCACCGATTCCAGGGGACGCGCCTGGACCGGGGGCTGCTCGGAGTAGCTCCGGGCGTCGATCCAGACGGATATCTCCTGTCCTTCCACGATCTTCTCGTGCTGGTGGGTCATATAGTAACGCCACAACTGGAACTCCCGCATGGGGACGTACCGCAGCGCGGGGGCTTCGCCAGGGGAGCGAAGCATACACTTCACCATCTTGATCTTGGTCATCAACTCTTCCCAAAGCGCCTGCAACTCCAGCTGTGCCCGACGTGTTGGGTCGCCAGTTTGGGACTGGAAAAGTGCGGAGTGAGTATACTGACTTCACCCGGGAAAGTGAAGCTTCAAACCGGAGCCCCCGCATGACCCTCGCCAACCAGCTGACGCTCCTTCGAATCTGCCTCGTGCCGGCGCTCGTCATTCTCGTGGTCTACGGGTACTTCGGATGGGCGCTCGGCGTGTTCTTCGTCGCCGCCATCACCGACGCGCTCGACGGTCTGGTCGCCCGGATTCGTCACGAGCGAACCCGTCTCGGCATGATCCTCGATCCTGTGGCCGACAAGCTCCTGGTGACCTCGCTCCTGATCGTGCTCGCGCTCCCGAGCCCCGAGCTCGCGGTGCGGATCCCTCCTTGGATCGCCATCCTCTCGATCGGCCGGGACGCGGGAATCCTCCTCGCGGCGCTGGTTTTCCACCTGGCGGGAACGAGGGGCAACGTTCCTCCGAGCTTTCTGGGCAAGGCGACGACGGTAGCGCACCTCTCGGCGATCCTCTGGATCCTCGGATGCAACTACCGCGGCCAGGACCATCCCCTGACGCCGGTCCTCCTCGGCGCGACCGTGGTGCTGGTGTTGCTGTCCGGCGTGCACTACCTCTATTTGGGACAGCAGGTGGTGGCGGAGGTGACGGCGACGGAGAAGGAGTCCGGCTAGCGGGGGGGAGAACGCGGAGGGGAAGAACGCAAGGACGCAAGGACGTAAAGGTGCAGAGGCGCCAAGAAAAGAGTGTAAGAAAAGGGGATGGAGAAATGAATCAGAGAATCTGATCTTTTTCGTCTCCTCATCCCCTCCCCATCTCCCCTCCTTTGCATTGGATTTCCTGGCGCCCTTCTGTTCATTCCGATTAGCGGAGTCGAGCCGCGGCGTACTAAGCTCCGGCGATGGGAACGCGCCGGGCTCGAATCGCGGCCCTTGCTATCTGCCTCGCGCTCGCGGGCCGGGCATTCTCCCAGGGAGCGCTCCTCGATCGCGCGCTCGAGGGGTTGCGGCGTGCCGAGGCCGGCGGGCCGCGAGAGAAAGCGGCGGAGGACGTCGCGCGCCTCGGCTCCGATTTCGACGTTCTCTACCAGCGCCTCGAGACGGGGCCGCGATATTCGAAGGACGTGGAGACCGGCCTCATCGAGGAGAGCCGGAAAGGGGAGAACGGGCTGCGCCACGAGTACGTCTTCCTCGTTCCCGAGGACTACGATCCCGAGAACCGATACCGGGTCTCGTTCTACCTCCACGGCGGTGTCAGCCGGGCCGAGGCCTGGCGGAAAGGAGACCCCTGGTGGAAGCGCTTTGATCGCTCGTTTGGTTCGGAGCAGATCTCGGTGTTCCCATCCTCCTGGAGAGGCGCCCTCTGGTGGCAGTCGAGTCAGATCGAGAACCTGGCCGCCATCCTCACTCGGATCAAGCGCGAGTACAACGTGGATGAGAACCGGATTTATCTGTTCGGCGTGTCCGATGGAGGCACGGGAGTCTACTACCACGCGGCGAAGGCCCCCACGCCCTGGGCGGCTTTCTTCCCGTTCATCGCCCACCCCGGAGTCCTCGAGAACCCCGCGGTCGGAGCCGACGGGGATCTCTTCGTCGAGAACCTCTCGAACCGGGCGTTCTTCGTGGTCAACGGCGAAAAAGACGAGCTGTACCCGGTGGCTCGAGTGAAGCCTTACCTCGACGCGTTCGAGGCCGCGGGGGTCGAGGTCGAGTTCCACTCCCATCCAGGTGGACACAACACCCGCTGGTGGAACGGGAAGCAGGAAGCGATCGACGCGTTCGTCGCGAGCCATCCCCGGAGCCCGCTTCCCGATCGGCTGGTCTGGGAGACGGAGCGCCCGGATCGCTTTCCGCGGATTCACTGGCTGGTCATCGACGAGCTCGAGGAAGGAGCGGCCTCCGGGAAGGTCACCCTGAGCCGGCGGGACAATCGGGTCGAGGCGCGGTCTCGCGGCGTCGCCCGCTTCCGGCTGCTCCTCTCACCCCGGCAGTTCGACCTGTCTCAGCCGATCGAAGTGCTGACGAACGGAGTCGTTTCCTATCGCGGAACGGTGGAACGAAGCCCCGAAACTCTCCTGCGCTGGACGGCGCGCGACGACGACTGTGGCCGCCCGGACAAGCGGCCGGTCGGGTACCGATACAAGCTCGTCGGATGCTGGGACGAGTTCTCGCTGCTCGTGAACCTCGGGGTTCTCCGCGCCGACGGATCGATCGATCCCGAGC
>DAISKN010000534.1:0-5101 GCA_036820975.1 Acidobacteriota bacterium
GTTCGGCGACGTCGCCGTCGCCGTCCATCCCGAAGACGAACGCTATCGCGCCGCCGTGGGAAAGACCGTGCGGCTGCCGCTCCAGGGCCGCATCATTCCCGTGATCGCCGACGAGTACGTGGACCGGGAGTTCGGGACCGGATGCCTCAAGATCACCCCGGCCCACGACCCGAACGACTTCGAAGTCGGCCAGCGCCACGGCCTCACTCCCGTAGACGTCATGAACGACGACGCCACGTTGAACGACGTGGTTCCCGAGGAGTTCCGAGGACTAGACCGGTTCGTCGCCCGGGAGCGCGCGGTCGCGGCGCTCGAGGCCCAGGGTCTCATCGAGAAGGTCGAAGAGCGCATGGTCCCCATCGGCCGCGCCCAGCGGTCGGGGGCGATCATCGAGTACCGGCTCTCGGATCAGTGGTTCGTGAAGATGAAGCCCATGGCGGAGAAGGCGCTCGCCGCGAGCGGGTACCGCTGGCAGGGCGACCACTGGGTCTCGACCGACGCGCGGGAAATCTTCTTTCACCCGCCGCGCTGGGAGAGAATCTACTTCGACTGGCTTTCGAGAATCCGCGATTGGACCATCAGCCGCCAGATCTGGTGGGGCCACCGGATCCCCGCCTGGTACCACAAGGAGACGGGAGAGATCCTGGTGGACGTCGAGACTCCCGAGGCCGTGCGCCGGAACCCCGAATTGTGGCGCCAGGACGAGGACGTCCTCGACACCTGGTTCAGTTCCTGGCTCTGGCCGATGAGCACCCTCGGCTGGCCGGAAGAGACGGAAGATCTGAAGCGTTACTTCCCGACGAGCGTCCTCTCGACGGCGAAGGACATCATCTTCTTCTGGGTGGCGCGGATGAACTTCGCGTCGCTCGAGATGACGGGAAAGCTTCCCTACCGCGACGTCTACATCCATCCGACGGTTCTCGACGAGCGCGGCGCCACCATGAGCAAGGTCAAGGGGAACGGAATCGACCCACTCGCGGTCATCGACGGCGCCACGAGAGAGGAGCTCACCGGGCCCATCCTCGAGGCGCGGCCCGAGAACATGAAAGAGCTCCTCGCCCGGGTGGAGAAGAACTTCCCCGACGGTTACGAAGGGGTCGGCGCCGACGCCCTCCGGTTCACCCTCGTCTACACCTGCTCCGAGGGGCAGGAGCTCAAGCTATCGCTCCAGCGTTTCCACGAGATCGGACGCCGCTTCGTGACCAAGCTCTGGAACGCGAGCCGCTACGCTCTCCTCTCTCTGGAGTCCGCTCCGGGTCCCGAGGCGGGCGAAGCCTTACCCGCGGTCGAGGATCGCTTCATCGTCTCGCGCACCGCGACCACCATCCGCGGAGTACGCCTGGCGCTCGAGGAGTTCGACTTCGGGCCCGTGGGACAGGAGCTCTACCGCTTCGTCTGGAACGACTACTGCGACTGGTACCTGGAGCTCACGAAACCCCGGATGACGGGCGACGACCCGAAGGCCGCGCGCCGGGCCGCGCACGTCCTCGGAACCACCCTCGCGCAAATCCTTCGAATGCTGCACCCGGTGACGCCGTTCGTCACCGAGGAGCTCTGGTCCAATCTCCTCGCAGCGATGGACCAGAAGGACCTCTGGATGGGAAAGAGACCCGCGTCCGATCTCCTGATCCTCGAGAAAGCGCCCGTCGTCGAGTCCGAGCCCGACCTCGAGCTCGAGACCCGGTTCGAGTCCCTCCAGAGACTCGTCGGGCGCGTCCGCACGAGCCGGGCGAACGCCCGGCTCGCGGAGAACGTGCGGCTGTCCGCCGCCGTTCGGCCTCTCCAGGAGGGTCTACGGGAAGTGCTCGAGGAGACGTCCTCCGTCGTCACCGGCCTCGCGAATCTCGACGACCTGTCCTTCGTCGAAGCGCGGCCGGAGGGCATGGTGGCCTTCGTCGACTCCGCGTTCGAGCTCTACCTCGATCTGGGAAAGCACGTCGACGTCGCCGCGGAGCGCAGGCGGATCGACAAGGAGATCGCCGACACCCGCACGAAGCTCGAGCAGGTCACGCGAAAGCTCGAGAATCCGAAGTTCCTCTCGGGCGCGAAGCCGGAGATCGTGGAGGAGCAGCGCGCGCGCGACGCGGAGTACCGCGACATCCTGGGAAAGCTCGAGGAGATGAAGCGGGAGTACGGCGAGAGCGCGTAGGGTCCCACACGAACGACCGCTTGCCCGTCGCGAGAGGCGAAAGGCAACCCGAGACCGTTTCTCCCCAGCCAAGCCAAAGAGCCCCAAGCGAGGCCGGCCCGCGTCGGAGCCCCCGACGGCACGACGCACCGATACAATGGTGCCGCGATGCGATGGGTCGGAGTCCTCCTCACAGTTGCTTCCAGTGGCTCGCTCGCCGGCTGCCAGAAGCCGGGTCGTGCGCCCCTGGTGGTCGTCATCCAGCTCGATGGTGCCGGTCTCGACCTCGTGGACGAGCTGCGCGCCGACCGACGCCTTCCCAACTTCGACCGGTTGATGGCCACCGGTACCTCGGGACCGCTTCAGTCGTGGCCCACGCTTCGCGTCATGCGCACGAGCGCACGGCGGACCATCGCCTCCCCCATCGTCTGGACCTCGATCGCGACGGGCAAGATTCCCGAAAAACACGGAGTACGTGATTTCGTGCTGCCCGTCCCCGGGACGGCGTCCGCGTGGATCGGCTCCGAGGAGGGTTCGGCGCGCGGTGAGATCCTTCTTCCCGAGATCGGTGGCGTGCCTCCTCACGAGCTGCGTCTGAAGCTTCGCTCCTTTGCGCCGGTAGGCGAACAACACGTCGGTGTCTTCTGGAACGGCAACGAGCTCGATACCGTGAGCCTGCCCGTGGAATGGACGATCCTCACCGTACCTCTACCGGCTTCATCGATGCGGCCGGCTCAGAACCGGCTCGAGCTCCTCTTCGAGAAGCAAAGCCGTCCCTCCGACCACGGGGCCTCGTCGGACCGGAGGCGACTCGCGGCTGAGGTCGCGTTCGTCGACGTGGTCGACGCCCGGGGCAAAACCCTTCTCTCTCTCGATCCCGCCGTCGCCCGCGAGCGGTTCGTGCGAGGCTTCTACCCGCCGCGGGGTCAGCTGACGGAGATACAGAGCGTACACTGGCGGGCAAAACCCGTGTGGACGCTTCTCGGCGACGCGGGCGTTCCCGTGGGCATCATCGGCCACTGGGGCACCTGGCCCGCCTATCCCGTCAACGGGTTCCTGGTCTCCTCGCGCATGGGTATCCGCCAGACGCGAGGTGACAGCGACCGGCTGACCTGGCCCGACTCCCTTGCCGGCGAGATCGCGCCGCTCGCTCCCGACGTCGACGATCTCGAGCCAACCTTCGAGCGGCTCCACGTGAACGAATGCGCGCCCCGTGTCATCGATCGGCAGTCGGTTCTCAAGAAGATCCTCATTCAGGACACCTATTACGTCCGGTTGGCCAGAAAGATCCTCGCCGGGCGCGATACTGGTCTTTTCAGCGTCTACCTCCGGTCGATCGACGTTGCCGCTCACGTGACCCTTCCCTGGCGAAATGGATCTCTCCTCCCCGAAGGCTGCCCCGACACGGTTCGCAGCATCCTGGACGAAGTCTACGTTCAGATCGACGCCTGGATCGGCGACATCCTGGACGTGCTTCCGCCCGACGCCCACGTATTTGTCGTCTCCGACCACGGCATGCAGCAGCTTCAGGGCACCGGCGACCACGCGCCCTTTGGTCTCTTTATCGCGCACGGAGCCAGGATCCGTCCGGGCCATCGACAATTCGGCTCGACGGTGCTCGATGTGGCGCCGACGCTCCTCCATCTCTTCGACCAGCCCGTGCCGCTCGACATGGATGGGAAAGTCCTGGCGTCCGTTTTCGACCCAGCATGGTTCCGGGCTTCCTCCATCCGCTACGTCGACGTCGACACCTCCCTCTCGCCGGACGGCGCAATCCCGACGGATGCGAGCGAGGAAGCGCTCGAGGAGCTTCGCGCCCTCGGCTACATCGAATGAAGGTCGAAGCCGCGCACGTTCTCCGGACCTCGGCGCCGGGAGAATGGCGCTCTGTGGCTACTCACCCGAGTTGCGCAGGCTGAAAGCCTACCGCCGGTCCGACCCCACTGGATCTCCGGGCTCGTGCGGGCCCGTCGGCGTCCCCGCACCCGGTCTCGTCCACCCACAGGGCTCCCGCGTTCTCGAGATCGCGCCGAATGGAGGGGTAGGACGTGAGCTTGCGGCCGTTCACCACCTCGGCATCGATGAGAACCTGAGGGCCGTGACATATGGCGGCAATCGGCTTTCGAGCATCGAAGAAGGAGCGAACGAACGGGCGGGCGTCTTCCCGCTGACGGAGCAGGTCGGGGTTCAAAACCCCGCCGGGAAGAAAGAGCGCGTCGTACTCCTCGGCCCTGGCCTCCGGGAGCGGAGTATCGACAGGGAACTCCGAGCCCCAGTCGCGGCGGTCCCATGCCTTCACCCATCGCTCCCGGGCCGGGTCTCCATGGTGACCGGTCGCGGGGCGCCCGGAAATGAGGTGATCCCTGCAGGTCGAGGCCCCGGTGGTTTCGCCTCCGCTCTCCCCTGCTTCCTGTATTCCCGTTTCCGTCGCTGGACCCTAAGGTGGCGCTCAATGGGAGGTGAATCATGATGAGAGCAGCTGCGCTTCTGTGCTTCGCTTTGTTGGTGTCCCTGCTGGGGTGCGACCGGCCGGACGGGGATCCCTTGACCGAAGAGGAAGAGGCGGCGCGCCCGGAAGGCACCGTCACCGCGGAGCGCGAGGAAGGAGCCGCCTCGCGAATGCCCGAGGCCGAGCACCGGATGGCGAGCGCCCGCATTCAGGCCAAGAGTGGCTCGAACCTCTCCGGCGAGGCGTCGCTTTTGGAGCGCGACGACGACGTCACGATCGTCGTTCGGCTGGAGAACGCTTCCCCGGGGTCGCACGCCGTCCACGTTCATGAAGGCAGCGACTGCAGCGCGCCCGACGCCAGCGGCGCCGGCGGACATTGGAACCCCACGGGCGAGCCGCACGGGAAGCGCGGAAGCGACGCGTTTCACGCGGGCGACCTCGGAAACATCGACGTCGGCTCCGACGGCAGGGGCTCTCTCACGGTCGTCGCCGAGGACTGGTCCCTCGGCTCGGCCGACGGCGGG
>DAISKN010000535.1:0-1948 GCA_036820975.1 Acidobacteriota bacterium
CATGACCACCAATCGCCCCTATCAGAAGGCGATGGAGATCACCTACGTGTTCACCCGGATGCGCAGCTTCATCGGGAAGAAATTCGAGAAGCACTACGTGGAAGCGCTCATCACGGCGTACGAAGAGGGACTCATCCGTCCCAA
The DNA here is from genome assembly GCA_036820975.1 of Acidobacteriota bacterium. GTDB lineage: Bacteria > Acidobacteriota > Vicinamibacteria > Marinacidobacterales > SMYC01 > DAISKN01. The sequence continues at coordinate 145 of DAISKN010000535.1, forward strand.
CATGAAGGTCGAGAGCGTTCTCAAGACGGCGTCTTCCGCGGCGGCGCCCGTCGTCCCCGCCCGCGAGACGCGCGAGCTCCCCGTGCCGCAGATGGCGAAAGGGCCGCTCGTCGCCGCCACCCCCGCCTTCCAGACGCCTCCGCCGGCGGCCCCGCCGCCGATTCCGCCCGCTCCCGTCGCCGCGCCCCGGGCCGCCGCCCCTTCCAAGAGGGTAGAGGAGACCCACGGAATCGGGCCAGCGCCGGCGCTCATGGACCGGATTCGCTGACGGCTCTCCGCCGGACCTCGCCCCCGGGCCGCTTGCCCTCGAAACGGCTGACTCGCGGTAGAATACGTCCCTAGTGCCCCGCCTTCGCGCGAACGCTTCGGCGGGCGAGGAGTCGATGCGAGCACTCGTATCAGGAGGACGTGCATGGAACGTGGAAGGCTGACCCCCCTGGTCTTCCTTGCATTCTCGCTGTTCTCGGCGCTCGAGCCGGGCCGCCTCCTGGCCGCTACCGCGGCACAGGCGAGCGAGGACGATATCGAAGAAGCCATCCGGATCTTCAACCGTGGAAAGCTTCTGCACCAGGAGCACGAGTACCGGGGCGCGATCAAGGAATACGAGGTCGCGGCCAAGCTCGACGATCAGAACCCGTTCGTGTTCAACGCGATGGGGTTGGCGTACGCCGCCCTTCGCGACTTCCCCGCCGCGCTGAAAGCCTTCAACGTGGCGTTGCAGCTCAATCCCGATCTGACCGACGTCTACAACAACATCGGGATGGTCTACGCGGAGCAGGGAGCGAAGGAGAAGGCGTTCGAGGCGTTCTCCCGCGCGGTGCGGAACCCGAATTACACCACGCCCGAGAAGGCGCTCTACAACATGGGAAATCTCTACCTCGAGGACGGAAACCTCGAGCTCGCGGAAATGCATTTCCGGAGAGCCGTGGAGAAGCAGCCGAAGTTCGCCCTCGGCCATCGCGGCCTTGCCAAGGTCTATCTCAAGATGAACCAGCTCGACCTTGCGGTGTCCCAGTTTCAGAAGACGGTGGAATTGGCTCCGGAGGACGCCGAGAGCCTGTTTCAGCTCGCGCGCATTCACCAGGAAAAAGGCGAGGTCGAAGAGGCGAGAGACCTCTACCGCCGCGTGGTCGAGATCGATCGACTCTCGACGTTCGGGCAGATGGCGCTCGCCCGCCTCGACGCTTTGAAGGAAAGCTGATCAACCGGGCGGCGACGCCAGTCCAGTCGGCAACCGGATCCCCTTCATGACGCTCACCGAGCGGCTGCGAGACAGCCTCCGCCGAACCCGGGAAAAGCTGGGCCTCCCTCGCCCGATCGGGGAGGCGCCGTCCTTCGAAGCGCTCGAGGAATCGCTGCTGCTGGCGGACGTCGGTCTACCGGCCACCCGGGAGATTCTGTCGACGCTGCGCGCGCGAACCGGGGACGTCCGCGAGAACCTTCGTTCGATCCTTCTCGACTTGTTGGTGCGTCCGCCCGCGACCGCCGCTACCGCCGCTACGCGCCCCCGGGTGACCATGGTGGTGGGCGTCAACGGCGCGGGAAAGACGACGAGCGTCGCCAAGCTCGCGCGGAAGCTCGCGTCCGAAGGGAGGAAGGTTCTGGTCGTGGCCGCGGACACTTTTCGCGCCGCCGCTCAGGAGCAGCTCGGCGCCTGGGCGGGGCGTACGGGCGTGGCCATTGCGAGCGGAGAGCCCGGTCGGGACCCCGCTTCCGTAGTGCATGACGGGCTCGGACGGGGCGTCGCCGAAGGCTTCGACGAGGTCCTGGTACCGGTGCACAAGTTCGGGGGAACCGAGCCGGA
>DAISKN010000535.1:1958-5099 GCA_036820975.1 Acidobacteriota bacterium
CCACACCAAGCGTCCCCTCATGGACGAGATCGCGAAAGTTTCTCGCATCGCCTCCCGGGTGATACCCGGGGCCCCTCACGAAACGCTCCTGGTTCTCGATGCGACCGTCGGCACCAACGGTCTCGAGCAGGCGAAGCAGTTCACCTCCGCCCTGCCGGTGACGGGGATCCTGCTGGCGAAGATGGACGGCACGGCCCGCGGAGGCGTCGTCGTCGCCATCGCCAAGGAGCTCGGCCTTCCCGTGCGCTACCTGGGCGTGGGAGAGGGCGCCGACGACCTCGTCCCGTTCTCTCCCGAGGCATTCGTCGCCGCGCTGCTTTCGGACTAGCCATGTCCCCGCGCGAGCGTGCCGTCGCCGATCGCATGATTCGACGTGCCCTCGCTCTCGCCGCCCTCGGAACCGGCACCGCCGCTCCGAATCCGCGCGTGGGCGCGGTCGTGGCGCGGGGAGCACGGGTGATCGGCCAGGGGTATCACCGTCGTCCGGGCGAGGCGCACGCGGAGACCGTCGCCCTCGACGACGTCGAGGCGTCCGGCGAGAGCGCTTCGGGGGCCACGCTCTACACCACCCTCGAGCCCTGCTGCCACACCGGAAGGACGCCTCCCTGCGTCGACCGGATCGTCCGCGCCGGCATCGGGCGGGTGGTCGCCTCGATGACGGACCCCAACCCCAAAGTGAACGGAGGCGGGTTTCGCGCTCTGAGGCGTTCGGGTGTCGCGGTCGAGGTGGGCATTTTGCGTGAGGAGGCCTGTCGGCTCAACGAGGCATTCGTCAAGCACGCTCGCACCGGGCTTCCGCTGGTGACGCTGAAGGGCGCGACCAGCCTCGACGGCCGCATCGCGACGCGCCTACTCGACTCGAAGTGGATCACCTCCAGTCTCGCGCGCAGCCACGCGCGTCTGCTTCGCGCCGAGCACGAGGCGATCCTGGCAGGCACCGGCACCGTCCTGGCGGACGACCCGCGGCTCGACCGCAGACCGCGATCGCCGGGGTCGCGCCCGCTCCTCCGCGTCATTCTGGATCGCAGCCTTCGCCTGCCGCTGCGAAGCCGTCTCGTCAGGAGCATCGACCGCGGGCCCTTGCTGGTCGTCTGCGGAGTCGGCGCGCCGCCGAAGCGTCGCCGGGCGCTCGAGGCTCTGGGAGTCGAAGTCGAGACCGTCCGCGAGCGCGGAAAGAAGCTTCCGCGGCTGGATCTCGAAGAGGTTCTCCGTAAGCTGGGGGGGCGCGGCATCACGAGCCTCCTGGTCGAGGGCGGGGGCGAGCTCGAGGGGAGCTTTCTCGACCTGCGCCTGGGGGATCGTCTGGTGCTCTACATCGCGCCTCGGATTCTCGGAGGGCGCGAAGCGCGCCCCTGGATCGGAGGCGAGGGCGTGAGGACGGCGGCGGGCGCGGTCCGGCTACGGCGCGCCCGCTCGACGCGTGTCGGCGACGGCTGGCTGGTGGAGGGTTCGCTCGAGTACGCCGGCGCGGACCGCTGAGAAACCAAAAAAAGTGTAAGAAGGGGGAAATGGAGATTTGGAGATGGGGAGATGAATGGAGTTTCATCTCCCTATCCCCCTATCCCCACGTCCCCCTTCCTACACCAGGATCCGAATAAGTCATGTTCACCGGTCTCGTGCAGGCGGTTGGACGGCTCGGGTCTTCTCGTCGTCGCGGCGACGTGCTGGAGCTCGTCATCGAGTCCGATCTCGTCGCGCCCGAGCTCGACCTCGGCGCCAGCGTCTCCGTATCCGGGGTGTGCCTCACGGCGACGGAGCTCGCCGCGGGCTCCTTCCGCGTCGACGTGGCGCGCGAGACGGAGCGCCGCACGCGGCTCGGGCGCCTGAAGCCGGGCGACGCCCTGAACCTGGAGCTTCCCCTTCGTCCGACCGATCGCCTCGGGGGGCACATCGTTCAGGGGCACGTCGACGAGCTGGGCCGCGTGACGGAATCGGGCGCGCGCGACGGAAATCATCTGCTGCGGGTCGAGCATTCCCGCGAGGCGAGCCGTTTCGTGGTGGAGAAAGGCTCGATCGCGATCGACGGCGTGAGCCTGACGGTGGTGGCGGCGGGTCCGGGATGGCTCGAGGTGATGCTCATCCCTCACACGCTCGAGGTCACGACTCTGGGACGGCTCGCCCCCGGAGACGGCGTCCACCTCGAGTACGATATACTGGCGAAGTACGTGGCCCGACTCGCCGAGCCCTATCGGCCCGGGCGGCCCGAAGGGGAGACTCCCTGAAAGATACGAAATTTCCGGAAACCACGGGCAGCGCCGCCGGCCGCCTGGCTTCCATCGAGGAAGCGCTCGACGACATACGGGCCGGCAAGATGGTCATCGTCGTCGACGACGAGGATCGCGAGAACGAGGGAGATCTGACCCTCGCCGCCGAGAAAGTGACGCCGGAAGCCATCAACTTCATGGCCCGCTACGGGCGCGGGCTCATCTGCATGCCGATGACGGGCGAGCGGCTCGACGAGCTGCGCATCCCCTTGATGGTCTCGGAGAACACCTCGAACTACGGAACCGCTTTCTGCGTCTCCATCGAGGCGAAGAACGGCGTGTCCACCGGAATCTCCGCCGCCGATCGCGCTCGAACGGTGCTCGCGGCCATCGACCCCACGATCGCGCCCACCGACCTGGTGCGGCCCGGCCACATGTTCCCCCTTCGCGCCCGACCCGGGGGGGTTCTCCAGCGCGCGGGACAGACCGAAGCCGCGGTGGATCTCGCCCGAATCGCCGGCCTGTACCCCGCCGGAGTCATCTGCGAAGTGATGAACGAGGACGGCTCGATGGCGAGGGTGCCGGACCTGGAGAAGTTCTCCCGGGACCACAGGATCAAGCTCATCAGCGTCGCGGACGTCATCCGGCACCGCCTCCGTACCGAGAGGCTGGTGAAACGGGCGGCGCGGGCGTCGCTTCCCACCGACTACGGCAACTTCGAGATCGCAGCCTTCGAGAGCCTGAACGACGGAGCCACTCACCTCGCGCTGGTTCTCGGGTCGATTCCGCCCGACGACGACGTGCTGGTGCGCGTCCACTCCCAATGCATCACCGGCGAAGTTTTCCACTCGAGAAGATGCGACTGCGGGCCGCAGCTCGACCGCGCCCTCGCCAAGATTGGCGAGGAGGGAAGGGGCATCCTTCTCTACCTGCACCA
>DAISKN010000536.1:0-5088 GCA_036820975.1 Acidobacteriota bacterium
CGGGTACTTCTGGCTCAATCCGCGCGGGCTCTTCTCTCTCGGTGCCATGGGAGGCTGGGAAAGCACCCTGACCGACACCGGTGAGGACGACGAGTCGATCGAGGATGTGTTCGACCCAGCCGGGGTTCCGGGCTTCCAGGATCCGCGGACCGAGTTCGCGTTCACTGGAGGGTGGGTCGAGTTCGACCTTCGCGACAAATGGGACGAGCCGGGGGTCTGGATCATCGCCCGCGTGACCAGCACCCGCTACGAGGACACCGGAATCAGCCTGCACGACTTCACCCGCCTCGTGGGAGACGTGAAAGCCTATGTCCCCCTCGGCTACCGAAACCGCGTCCTCGCGCTGCGTCTTCGCACCTCCCATTCGCTTCCGGACGACGGAAAAGAAGTCCCGTTCTATCTGATGGAGACCCTGGGCGGCGCCAAGGACGTCCGCGGCTTCCGCGAATACCGGTTCCGCGACACCCGGAACCTCCTGGTGAGCGCCGAGTATCGGTGGGAGGTCTGGAACTACACGGACTTCACCTTCTTCTTCGACGCTGGAAAGGTCTTCAACGATGCGTCGGATTTCAATTTCGACAAGATGCACACGGGCTACGGATTCGGGGTAAGGGTCCACGCTCCGCCCAATTTCCTTCTCCGTTTCGATCTCGCGAACAGCACCGAAGGCCTCCGCTTCCACGTGAGCGGCGGCCCGACTTTTTGAGAGGCGCGCGATGAACCTCCCGTTGTCGCTTCTGCTTCTGATCGCGATTCAGCCCGAGGGGCGAAAGTTCTACCCCGACGACCCGGTCCTCGTCGACGGCGCCGTTCTCGACGTGCCGGAGAAGCCCGCGGAGCTCGAGCTCTCCGATCTCTACGATCGCTTCAGCGCCATCTTCGAGGACCTGGGGAAGTCTTCCATCGGGACCGAGGCCGGGAGCGTGAATACCCTCGACGAGGTCGTGGATGGCGACTGGTTCGTGAACCGCCACGGCGCGAAGCGGATGAGCATCGAGGATCTCACGCGGGGGCCGAACCGGGGCGAGCCTCCCAACCCCGAGGAGACCTGGACGGTGTTCCGGAGCAAGAGCCAGGGCATCACCCCGGGGTTCGAGATCCGGGACGAATCCGGCGACCGCTACGTCATCAAGCTCGACCCGGTGGAGGTGCCGGAGCTGGCGTCGGCGGCGGAAGTGATCGCGACCAAGATCTTCTACGCCCTCGGATTCCACGTCCCCGAGAATTACATCGTCCGCGTCCATCCCGACCGCTTCGCCATCGAGCCCGGGACCCAGAGCGAAGACCGCTACGGCGACAAGACGGAGCTCAACCGATGGCGCTTCAATCGCACCCTCCGCCGCATTCCGCGCCTTGCCGACGGGAGGATCCGGGTCACGGCGAGCAAGTACGTCGACGGGATCCCGATCGGGCATCGCCGCTACTACGAGACCCGGAGCGACGACCCCAACGACGTGATCCCTCACGAGGACCGGCGCGAGCAGCGAGGTCTCCGCCTCTTCGCCGCCTGGCTCAACCACGACGATACCCGGGCGCAGAACACCTTGGACAGCTGGGTGGAAGACAATGGAAAGCACTTCGTCCGTCACTACCTGATCGATTTCGGGTCGACCTTCGGGAGCGGCTCCGTCGACATGCAGCTCCCCCACCTGAGCTTCCATTACTGGCTCGATCTAGCCCAGGTGAAGAAGAACGCCGGCGGGTTCGGCTTCCACGTCCCCGAGTACCGCAAGGCGGACTGGCCGGAGTTCCCCGAATACGAGTCGGTGGGGCGGTGGGAGTCGGAGCTATTCGACCCGGTCAAGTGGAGAAACGACTATCCGAACCCCGCCTTCGTGCGCATGACCGCCAGGGACGCGTTCTGGGCGGCGAAGATCCTGATGAAGTTCACGCGAGAGGAGCTCGCGGCCATCGTGGAGACGGGCGAGTACAGCGACCCGGAGGACGCGCGCTACTTCCTCGAGGTCCTTCTCGCGCGTCAGCTCAAGTGCGGGCGCTTCGGAATCAACGCGGTCAACCCCCTCGACGAGTTCCGGATCCGGGAGGGCGCGCTCGAGTTCCAGAACCTCTCCGAAAGATACGGCTTCGTCGAAACCCCCACCCGCTACGAGATCCAGTGGTTCGCTTTCGACAACGAGACCGGCGCCCGGCGGGAGCTTTCTCCGGCGACGACGGGCCCGGAAACGCGCTCCAGCCTTCCACGGGCGCCGGGACCGGAGTCGTTCCTCCTCGCCGAGATCCGCTCTATCCACGCGGACTACCCTCACTGGAGCGCGTCGATCCGCGTCTACCTCCGACCGCGTGGCGCCGGATACGATATCGTCGGCGTCGAGCGCGAGAGCCCGGAGATCGCGACCTTTCCGATGAACTGACCGGCCGTGACCCTCTTCTCCGCCGCGGTCCTCCTGTTCCTGGTGCTCGACCCCTTCGGGAACATTCCGTTCTTCGTCGCCGCTCTCCAGAACACGCCCCGCGAAAGACACAAGCGGGTAATCATCCGCGAGCTTTTCATCGCGCTCGTCGTGCTCGTGGTATTTCTCTTCGCCGGGGAGCACATCCTGAGGGCCCTCCATATCTCGGAGCCGGCGCTGCGGGCGGCGGGGGGAACGGTCCTGTTCCTCATCGCCATCAAGATGGTCTTTCCCAGGCCGGGGGCCTCCATCGGTGAGGAGCTCCCGGGAGAGCCCTTCATCGTGCCCCTCGCCATCCCCTACGTCGCCGGGCCGTCCGCCCTGGCGTCCGTCCTCCTCATCATGAACCAGGAGCCGGAGCGCTGGCCGGAGTGGCTCGCGGCGCTGGTCATCGCGTGGCTCCTCACCGGATTCATCATCCTGACGTCGAGCGTCCTCGCGAAGCGGCTGGGAAAGAGGGTGCTCATCGCCATCGAGCGGCTCATGGGGATGCTGCTGGTGGCGCTCGCCATCCAGATGCTGATGACGGGCATCCGGCAGTTCATGCGATCCTGAAGCGCAGGGAAGAGTGTAAGAAAAGGGGATGGGGAGACAGGTGGAGATTGGGGGGATGAAATTGGAATCTCCCCATCTCCTCCTGTCCCCACATCCCCTTCTCTTGGTTTCCCCCCGGGCGTTGACCTCTGCTCCGAACGCGAGGTAAATTTCACCGGGGGTCGGTGCCAACCTAGGAGAATCTCACTCGAATGGAACAAAAAGGCGTATTTCCGAGCCATCACGGTCTCGACCAGCACGGAATCATCAACGCCACGGAGTGGTGGAACCTCACGACGGGCGCTCTCTACGAGCAGGCGGTCCAGCGTCGCGAGGGGTTCGTGGCCCACAAGGGGCCGCTGGTGGTGCATACCGGCCAGTACACCGGGCGGTCTCCAAACGACAAGTACATCGTGCGCGAGCCATCGAGCGAGAAAGACATCTGGTGGGATGCGGCGAAGTCGTTCGAGCCCGAACGTTACGCGAGGCTGAAGGCGCGGCTCACGGCCTACCTTCAGGGACGGGACGTTTTCGTCCAGGACTGCTACGTCGGGGCCCACCCCGAATATCGGGTCCCCATCCGCATCATCAACACCCGCGCCTGGCACAGCCTGTTCGCGCGCAACATGTTCATTCGCGAGCACGACCCCGAGAAGCTCAAGAACCACGTTCCCCAGTTCACGGTGATCGACGCGCCCAGCTTCCACGCGATCCCGGAGGAAGACGGGACCCGGAGCGAGGTCTTCATCGTCCTCAACTTCGACCGCCGGGAAGTGATCATTGGCGGAACCGACTACGCCGGAGAGATCAAGAAGTCCATCTTCTCGGTGATGACCTACCTCCTGCCTCCCAAGGGTGTCCTGCCGATGCACTGCTCGGCGAACTACGGCACCGATGAGCACGACCTCGCGATCTTCTTCGGCCTGTCGGGCACGGGGAAGACGACGCTGTCCGCCGATCCCGATCGCATCCTCATCGGAGACGACGAGCACGGCTGGGGCGACAAGGGCGTTTTTAATTTCGAGGGCGGCTGCTACGCCAAAGTCATCCGGCTCTCGAAGGAAGGCGAGCCCGAGATTTACGAGACCACGCGCACTTTCGGGACCGTGCTCGAGAACGTCGTCATCGACGCCACCACCCGGAGGCTCGATCTCGACAGCGAGACCTTCACCGAGAACACTCGAGCTTCCTACCCCATCACCCACATTCCCAACGTGGCGCGCGAGGGAGTCGGAGGACAGCCCAAGAACATCCTCATGCTCACCGCGGACGCCTTTGGTGTCCTTCCCCCGATCGCGAAGCTCACCCCGCAGCAGGCGATGTATCACTTCCTGTCGGGTTATACCGCGAAAGTCGCGGGCACGGAACGGGGAGTGACCGAGCCCAAGGCGACATTCAGCGCCTGCTTCGGGGCGCCGTTCATGACGCGAAAGCCCTCGGTCTACGCCGAGCTCCTCGGGCAGAGGATCGCGAAGCACAAGGTGAACGTCTGGCTCGTCAATACCGGTTGGACCGGCGGACCCTACGGCACCGGGAAGAGAATGAAGCTGGCGCATACCCGCGCCATGGTGAGCGCCGCTCTCGACGGCTCGCTTTCGAAGGTCGAGACCCAGGAGCACCCGATTTTCGGAATCCACGTGCCCCGATCCTGCCCTGGCGTTCCCACCGAGGTTCTGGATCCGCGCACCACCTGGGCAAGCGCCGACGCCTACGACGCCCAGGCGCGGAAGCTCGCGGGAATGTTCGATCAGAACTTCGAGAAATTCTCGAAAGACGTCGCCGAGGACGTTCGCGCGGCCGCGCCGACCATCGCATGAAGGATGTGCGAGCGCGCGGAGCCATCAGCTCAGAGCGGTGGGGGTGGGGCCCCACCGCACTGATCGAAGAGCGCGCTCGCACTGAAGAAAGATGAAAAAGCTGGTCCTCCTTCGCCACGGCGAGAGTGTCTGGAACAAGGAGAACCGCTTCACCGGCTGGACCGACGTCGATCTCACGGAGCAGGGCAGAGCCGAGGCCGCGGAAGCCGGAAGAACGCTGAAGGCGGAGGGCTACACCTTCGACGTCGCCCACACGTCGGTCCTCAAGCGCGCCATCCGCACCCTCTGGATCGTCCTCGACGAGATGGACCTGATGTGGATTCCCG
>DAISKN010000537.1:0-5081 GCA_036820975.1 Acidobacteriota bacterium
CGCGCAGCCTGATCCAACCCGACTCCAGGAGCACGTCGAGCGTCCCCGGCGAGAAGCTGTCTCCCACACAGCCCTTCCCCACCAAGCCGGCGCCGTTCGAGCTCCAGGGACGGCAGGAAAAAGATTTGATCGACTACTCGCCCGAGATCCGGCAGAAGGTGCTCGAGTACGCCAAAGCGAACAACCTCTTCGTGCCGTTGTTCAATCCGCCTGTCGTCTTCGACAGCAAGGAAGCCACCTGGGCGGGCGCCGGACTCGCGTGTCCGGGGGGCGGAGGCGGCGCCAACATCTACAGTCCCGCCGAGGCCGACCCGTTGATGGGCGTGCTGTACGTGGCCTCGAGCAGCGGCTGCTCGACGTACACCCTCATGCCCGCGAAGGATTCCCCGGTCGACACCGAGACCAGGCAGACGGGCACGACGCACTCCGAGTGGTCCCGCGCGGCGGGGCCTGCCGCGAGACGCCGCGGACCGACTCGCCCGGACCTGGCGCAGTTGGACGGGCTGTCCATCTGGAAGGGTCCCGTTGGACGCATTACCGCGATCGACATGAACACCGGGGAGCATCTTTGGGTAGTTCCCAACGGCGATGCCGAGCCGGAAGACCAGGAAGCCATCAAGAATCATCCCCTGCTCCAGGGCGTACCCGGTGTTCCGACCAACCCGGGCCGCCGCGGATTTCCGGTGATGGTGGTGACGCCGACGCTGCTCGTCACCGCCGGGCAGACCAGCGACGGGAAATGGAACCTCTTCGCTCTCGACAAGCGCTCGGGTGAACGTCTGGGAGCCGTCGAGATTCCCGGCGAGACGGGCTATGGCATGTCGAGCTGGGTACACAAGGGCAGGCAGTACATTCTCGTCCAGCTCGAGGACGGCCTGGCGGCGATGGCGCTTCCTGGTCCCGAAGACGAGAAGAAACCGACTCATCACTGAGAGGGCTGTAACGAGTCGCTGAAGAGATCCTCGCCGCGGGCGCGGCTCTCGGCGTCTCGAAACTGGCGTGTCGCTCCGGCGCACCCCTTACAAACGTCGCGAACCGCTATTCCTCGTTCGATTCCTTACGCGGCTTGATCGGCGTCCACCCGGGGGCGGTTTTGGAGACGACCTGGTTTCGCAGGGTACCGAGGTTCCCGATGGTGATGTCGATCGTCTCGCCGGCCTTGAAGTTCATCGACGGGCTGGGCACCCCCGTCGAGATGATGTCTCCCGGCTCGAGCGTCATCCGCTCGCTGAGGTAGGAGAACGATTCCTGGAGGGTGAAGGTGAGGTAGCGGGTGTTTCCATTGTTGTAGGGCCACGGGTGGCGCACGCCGTCGACGACCCCGACGATCTCGAGGTTCCCCGGGTCCGGCACGTCCTCCTTGAGGGTGATGTAAGGCCCGATTGGCGTAAACGTGTCGAGTCCCTTGCTCATGTTGCTCCCCTGCGCGCTGTGCTTTCCCTCCGGCAGGTCGCGGGAGCTCACGTCGTTGAAGATCGTGTAGCCGAAGATGTAATCCATCACCTCCGACTGCGGAACGAACTTCGCCCGCCTGCTCACGACCGCGGCGAACTCCGGCTCGTAGACACCCTTCGTCAGCAGGCCCGCGAGGTCGATGTCCGCACCGTGGCCGGTCATCGACGACGGAGGCTTGAGAAAGAAGCTCGGGAACTCTACGGTGTCGTAATCGCCGGGCGTGCCGTCCGCATTCCTCCTTTGAAAAGCGCCCGCCCCCGCGAGAATCTTCGTGGGATTGGGGATGGGAGGCAGGTAGGTGAAGCTTCCCGGAGGATGGAAGACCCGCGCGGTTCCGCCCGGTTCCGTGAAGCTTCCGCTGGTCCTGAGCCTGGTGATCGTGTCATGGACGGTCTTGACCGACCGGACCGACTCGTCGCCGGCCTCGATGAGGGATCGCATGTCGATGGGAATGGGCGCCAGACCGGAAACCTCGGACGCTCCGGTCCTCATCAGGTAGAGCAGTGCGTTATGTACGTCGACGACGTCCTGTTCACCGTTTCCGCGGGTCGTGCCGAGCCGCGGTCCGCTGTTGCCAACCTCGAAGGTGAGCAGCCGGAACGTGGGCTGCTGAGCGAAGGCAAGTGCGACGGGGAACACCAGCGCCGCCGCCGCGAGAACGGCCGTGATCGCCGTCTCTCCGAACGCGAACCGCTGTCGTCTGGCTGATTCCATCGTATTCCTCTCCTTCTCCCGTGAGCGCCAACCATACACCGATCCCGTACGCGCGAGAATATCGGGAAAGGGAGGATTTACAATCTTCGACAATGGCAGCCCGCGCCGCTTACCGCCGGATCATCATCGGCTGAGCGCCGCCTTCACCCGCTCCCGGGTGAACGGCACCTCTCGGATACGAGCGCCGGTGGCGTCGAAGATCGCGTTCCCGATGGCGGCCGCGGCGAGGGTGATGGTGGTCTCGCCAGCACCCATCGCCCCGACGTCGCGGCGATCGAGGAGCACCGTTTCCACTTCGGGGAGATCGAAGCCGAGAGAAAGGCCTGGGTACGTTCCCCAGTCGACGGAAGTCACCTTCTTCTCGTCCCAGGTCACCTCTTCGAGGAGTGCGCGGCTCACCCCCTGGAGCGTCCCCCCTTCCACCTGGTTCCGCAGTCCATCGGGGTTCGAGATCGGGCCGACGTCGACACCGGCCACGAGGCGCTTCACCGTAACGGCCCCGGTGTCCTGGTCCACGTCGACGCGCGCCGCGAGCGCGCAGTAGCCGTTGTCCCCCTCGTAGAGCACGCAGGCGACCCCCCGTCCCGACGCGACTCCCGTCTTCGAGAGGCTCGGCTTCGGAGAGGGGCGCGGATCCCAGTCGGCCTTCCGGGCCACGGCTTTCAATACCTCGATCAACCGCGGGTCACTCAGATGATCCAGCCGGTAGGCCACCGGGTCCACTCTCGCTTGCGCGGCCGCCTCGTCCATTATCGATTCGTGCGCGAAGGTGTTCTGGAGACGGGATGGCGACCGCAGAGGCCCGGTGAAGAACATGGACCGGGACGTATGCGTGAGCACCCGCTCGCTCTTGACGTTCCCGGTGCCGCCGCAACGGCCGGAGACGCAGCCGACGACATACGAGGGCGCTGCGTTACTGCCGTTCTCGTACGTATCGGGATCCGTCGCCGGCGACGGTTCGGTGACGGCCGCCGGTTCGAAGCCCGCCAGAAAACCCGTGACCACGTTCCCGGGAGTTCCGGTCCTTGGTCGGCTGCCCAACGTCGGGAACCAGGCTTCGTAGTCCCAGGCGAGAATTCGTCCCTGAGAGTCGAGCCCCAGCCGCTGGTCGATGACGTAGGCGTAGCCGTAGTTTTCCCACGCCATTTCGTCCTGTCGGGAGAGCTGGACTCGGACCGGCCGGCCCACCGCTTGCGACAGCAGAGCGGCGTCGTAGGACACGGTATCCGCTCCGTTGAGCCCGTAGCAGCCGGATCCCATCTTGAAGATCACACGCACGCCGTCTGCCGAGACGCCGAGGACCATGGCCGTCGTCAGCTTCAGATGGTGCACCGCCTGGCTGGCCGACCAGAGGGTGACTTTCCCGTCCCGCACGTCGGCCACGGCGCAGGAGCTCCCGATCGATCCGTGCATCTGGTAGGGATGCCGATAGGTGGCTTCGACGACGTTGGCCGCTCGCGCAAGCGTTGCATCGACATCCTTGGAATCCACGACGAGCCTGTCGCTCGTCGGCGTCTGACGTCGCAGATGCTCGTAGAAGTCGCTCTGTCTCACGAGTCCAGCGCCAGGGCTCCATTCGCAGCTCAGTCCTTCGGCGGCCTGAATCGCCTGCCAGGACTTCTCGGCAACCACGCCCACGAAGTCCTTCTTGACCACGACCTTCACCAGTCCCGCGACGTCCTTGACCGATTCCTCGTTCACGCTGACGAGCCTGGCGCCCACCGTCGGCGGTCGGACCACGCGTCCATGAAGCATTCCGGGGACCCGAACGTTGTGGACGAACTCGAAGCGGCCCGTCACCAGGTCGGGAATCTCCGCGCGCGGCACCGGCGTCCCCAGAACCCGCCAGCCGCTGGGAGACAGGCGCCGGGCGCGGCCGTCGAGCGAAAGGCGGAACGTCTTGCCTCCTACCAGCTGCCCGTAGTCCGCGCGCCTTTCCGCATCGGTCCGGGAACGGACGACGCCGTTTTCGACGTCCAGCTCCTCGACGGGCGTTTGGAGACGTTCCGCAGCCATTCGAAGTAACGCCTCCCGTGCGGTCGCCGCGGCCAGGGCCAGGTTGGCCTGGTTGAAGTTGGCAGGGTGGGATTGGCTCCCGGAGGTGGTGCCCTGATCGGGAGTGCGTTCGGTATCGCATTGAATCAAGGTGATGCGATCGAGCGGCACCACGAGCTCTTCCGCCACCAGTTGCATCTGTGCCGTTCCCAGACCTTGACCGAGCTCGCACTTCCCCGTGTAGACGGTAACCCGCCCATCGGCGCCGACCGCTAGCCAGGAATCGAGCTGGTCTCCGGCCGGCCCGGAAGTCTGGGCATTCTGCGCAGAGGCGGGCCGCGAAGCGCTGAAGCCGACGATGAGGCAACCCGCTCCCTTCAAGAAGTCCCGGCGGGATACGGCCAGGCTCATCCCACACGCTCCTTCGCATACCGGCGGATGGCCCGAAGCATTCGCCCGTGCACGAAACATCGGCAGAGCACCGTCGACAGGGCCTCCCGGATTTGTTCGTCGGTTGCCTTCGGGTTCTCGTCGAGGAGAACTTTCGCGGTCAAGACGACGCCGCTCAAGCAGAACCCGCATTGCGCGGCCTGCTCCTCGATGAATGCGCGCTGAAGGGGGTGCGGGCTCTCGGGCGTCCCCAACCCTTCGAGAGTCGTGATGTCTGCTCCGTCCAGGGTTTCCACGGGAGTGACGCAGGATCGGACCGCCTGGCCTTCCACGATCACCGTGCAGGCACCGCATTGGGCCAGGCCGCAGCCGAACTTGGGCCCGCGGAGATCGAGGTCGTCGCTGAGAACGTAGAGGAGCGGCGTCGAAGGATCCACGTCCAGGGAGTGCGAACGACCGTTGACCTTCAGGGTAATCGAGCTCATGCTTGCTCCGCCTCACGAAGGAAGAAGTTGTCGCGATTGTAG
>DAISKN010000538.1:0-5072 GCA_036820975.1 Acidobacteriota bacterium
CTGATGAGCCTTCGCGACGCTTTCGCTCTCGCGCGGCGCGACTTCACCGACATGGTGAACGTGAAGCTCATGAAGGTGGGAGGCATCGACGAAGCGCTCCAGATCAACGCCGTGGCCCTGTCCGCCCGCCTCGAGGTCATGGTCGGCTGCATGGACGAGTCCGCGCTCGCGATCGCCGCGGGTCTCCACTACGCCCTCGCCCGGCCGAACGTTGCCTACGCAGATCTCGACGGCCACCTCGATCTGATCGAAGACCCGGCGGCGGGGGCCGTCATCCTTCGCAACGGCAGGCTGTTTCCTACGGGAGGCAACGGTCTCGGATTCGACCTGAGCTGATCCGATAAGGAGGTTCTCGTTCATGAGGTTCGCCGCACCACGGTCCGCTGCCGTGTTTCTTCTTCTCTACGCCGGCGCCTTCGCCTGTCAGGGCGCCGCTCCCGTCGACGAGGCCGTCGAGAAGCCGGAGGCGCCGCCCGCCTGGATCCTGGCGGCGCTCGAGCAGCCGCGCGGCCTGGTACGTAACGAGCCCGGATCGACGCCTGGCTACGTGCTCTTCAGCCAGTTGACCTCCGACACGACCTATCTCGTCGACCAGGAGGGCCGGGTCGTCCATACCTGGACGAGCGAGAAGGTCAGTGCCGCGGAAACGCTTCAGGACGACGGGAGTTTGTATCGACTCGCGCGGATTCCCGAGCCGACCAACTTCCGGGCCGGAGGCGTCGCCGGCTACATCCAGAAGGTCTCCTGGGACGGCGAGCTTCTCTGGGAGTGGAAGATGGGCGATGACATGCGCATGGTCCATCACGATATCAAGCCGCTTCCGAACGGCAACATCCTGGCGATTGCGTGGGAGCAGAAAACCGCCGCCGAGGCGAAAGCCGCCGGGCGCAGGGTGGACCTCATCCCCGAGCAGGGGCTCTGGTCGGAGTGGATCCTGGAGCTCGAGCCGCTCCCGCCGAACGACGCGAGGATCGTCTGGGAGTGGCACGTCTGGGACCACCTCGTACAGAACGCCGATCCCGACGCCGCGAATCATGGCGACCCCTCGGCCTTCCCTGGTCGACTCGACATCAATGGCGACGGTGATGCCACTGTGGTCGACGAGGAAGAGCTCGAGCAGCTCAAGGCGCTCGGCTACGTGCCGGACAACGCCACCAATGAAGACATCCAGTCCGACTTCCTCCACATGAATGCGATCGACTACCATCCGAGGCTCGATCAGATCGCGGTCAGTGTGCCCTCTCTCGGCGAGATCTGGATTCTCGACCATTCGACCTCGACGGAGGAGGCCCGCGGCTCCGCCGGGGGGCGCTCCGGACGCGGCGGGGAGTTTCTCTACCGCTGGGGAAATCCGAAGGTCTACGGTCGTGGCGGCGAGGCCGAAAAGCAGCTCTTCGGCCAACACAACGTACTCTGGATCCCCGACGGATGGAAAAACGAGGGCAACCTGACCGTCCTGAACAACGGCGGCGGCCGCCCCGACGGTGACTGGTCCTCGGTCGTCGAGATCGTCCCCCCAATCGAAGCCGACGGGAGCTACGCCCTTCCCGAGGGAAAGGCCTTCGGACCCCTCACTCCGGTGTGGACGTACCAGGCAACGGACAGGGGCAGCTTCTTCGCGCCCTTCATTTCGGGGGCGCATCGGCTGTCGAACGGGAATACTTTCGTCTGCGCCGGCCCCCAGGGCCGCTATTTCGAGGTGACTCCCGAAGGAGCGATCGTCTGGGAGTACCGCAATCCGTTCCACGGCGACGTGCCCGGCTGGAACCCGCCCGGCGTCGACCAGCTTCCCTACGCGTCCTTCCGGGCGATGAAAATCCTGCCGGATCACCCCGGTCTCGCCGGCCGGACGCTCGCGCCCCTCGACCCGCAGCCGCCGGGCTACGTGCCTCCTCCCCGGACTCCGCCGAGCGGGAGCTAAACGAGCTCGCGGGCAACGGTGACCGACCACGTCCGAAGGTAGGTCCTTCGGTCGCCCTCGAAGCCTTCGAGCTCCGCCTCCAGGTGGAAGGCGCTCGAGTCCGAGATCATTCGCGTGCGGGTGCGAACGCGCGTGGACCAGGAGTCGCGGCGAAACACGGCGTCGTGAAGAATCTCGGCCGTCGCCGAGAGGGCGTCGGAGTCCGCGATGGAGAACTCCTCGACGACCGAGTGGCCGTGCTCGATCCCCGTGTCCTCGATTCGGGTGAGCGCGGGACGCCCGTCCTCAGCCACCTCCGTCGATACCCGATAGACGAGCTCGCCGGAGGCCCCGGAGGAAACACTCGTGAGCGTCGCTCCCTCCTGGAGATCGGTGGTCTCGAGAGCGGGAGCGCTCTCGGGCAAGTCGAAAGGCCGAAGGTTCTCGTCTTCGATACTTGGCGGGCGAACAGGGAGCAGAAGGCGGCTAACGGGGGTGTGGAGGGTCAGTGTGAATCGCCACGGCGGAGGCCAGGCTATGGGCCAGTAGGCCGTCGAGAGCGCGAGACGAATCCGATGGCCGGGAAGGAAAGCGTAGGCGACGTCGTTGAGGCGAAGCCTCGCTTCGAACCGCTCTCCAGGGACGAGCGGTTCCGGCGTCTCGTGGCTCGCGCGGTGCGTCAGGTTGAGGAGGGCGTAGGTGACGCGCGCCGAGGCGCCGTCCGGAAACACGTCTTCGACCCTAGCGGCGATGAGGCCTCCGGGAGAGTCGGAAGCGAGCTTCAGGCGAAGCTCGCAAGCGCCGAGGATCTCGGTGCGCTCGCGAAGCGGCTGCGAATCGAAGACCAGCGACCGGGTATCGTCCTCGGCTTGATCGCGGGGGAGCTCATCCGGCGATCCGAAGGGACACCAGCTTCCCGCGGCGGCGCCGGTGGTGAGGGGCGACGAGAGCGGGAACGTCGCGGGCTCGGTCTCCCGCTCGTCGAGTCCCCGCGTCCCGAGCCAATAGGTTCGGGTCTCGATGCCTGTCGAGGGCCAATCCTCCTCCGCGACCCACCGCCCGGGGACCTCCGCTTCCCGTCGGGAAGGCGGGACCGGCTCGGGCATGAAGACCCGGTATCGAGGCTCCTCCATGATTCCGTTCTCCCGCCCGAGAAGCCACCGATCCCACCACCTAACGAGCTCCTGGAGGAATCCGATCGCGGGCCCCGGGGTCGCGAGGTGCGGATAGGCGTGGGCCCACGGGCCGACGAGTCCCTTCCGCGGAACCCGAAGCCGCTCGAGAAGCCGGGGAACGGCGTTGGTATAGGCGTCGGCCCAACCCCCGACGGCGTACACCGGGCAGGCGATGGCGTCGTAATCCTCCGAGATCGACCCGTGCTTCCAGTACTCGTCCCGGCGTTGGTGACGAAGCCAGCGCTCGGGGAAGAGGGTCGCCCCCTCGAGCCGTTCCCGCCAGAGCGCGCGCCACCCTTCACCCCAGACGCGCGGGTCGGGCGGAAGCGCCTGCAGGGTGAAGAGCGCCGAGCCCCAGACGAGGTTCTCGTTGAGAAGGCAGCCGCCCATGAAATGCGCGTCGTCGGCGTAGCGGTCGTCGGAAGCGCAGACCGACACCACCGCGCGCAGTCCCTCCGGTCGCTTCGCCGCCACCTGAAGGGAATTGAAGCCGCCCCACGAGATCCCCATCATGCCGAGGTCGCCGGTGCACCACGGCTGGGCTCGAATCCAGCGGATGACCCCGAGCGCGTCCGCGATCTCCTGCCGGTGGTACTCGTCGAGTAGGACTCCCTCGGAGTCGCCGGTGCCCCTGACGTCCACGCGAACCGACGCGTATCCGTGGCCCGAAAGGTAAGCGTGCATCGGCTGGTCGCGGTCCCGCATCCGGTCCGCCTGCCGGTAGGGAAGTAGCTCCAGAATCGCGGGAACGGGCGACGCTGGCGCATCCGCGGGGAGCCAGATTCGGGCCGCGAGACGGACGCCGTCGGTCATCGGAATGAGAACGTTCTCGAGGACCGACACCTCGCGGGGGAGGGAATCCACGATCTTCATGAACCCGGCTATTCTATACGTGGGAGACAGAAGCGTACGGTCGGAAGGAAAAAGGTCGCCGTCGTCTTTCCCACCGCCTGGGACGAGAAGCATTTCGGAGCCGCGGGGGGGGCCGGCGGCGCCTTCAGGAAGCGCTTCGAAGTGGAACTGAAGCGACCCTTCGACCACGAATGCCGCTGGGATTTCGACGTCCTCGGGTTCATCGAGGACCAGGTTTCCTCGGGAGGGAGCCTGGACGGAGTCTTCAGCTCCAGCGACTACCCCGGCGCCATCCTTGCCGGCGCTATTTCTCAGCGTCTCGGGCTTCCGGGATCGCCGCCGGCGCGCATCCTCGCGAGCTCGCACAAATACTATTCGCGAATCGCGCAGCGGGAGGCGGCCCCGGACTCGACACCGTGGTTCCAGATCGTGGACCCCAGACGTCCCCGGGGCGGCCTGACGGATCTCCCCTTTCCCTGTTTCATCAAGCCGGTCAAGGGAGCGTTCTCCGTCATGTCGCAGCGGCTCGACTCCTGGGACGACCTGGAGTCGTTCCTTTCGAGGCCGTCGCTCGCGGAGTTCCTGATCCACTACGTGTTCATGTTCAACCGGCTGGTGCGCGGCCTCACCGATCTCGAGCTCGACGGCGGCCACTTCATCGCCGAGGACCTGCTCAAGGGCCGCCAGGTGACGGTCGAAGGATACGCCACCGAGAGCGCCGTCGACGTTATGGCGATCGTGGACTCCGTGCGTCATGCGGGCACGAGGAGCTTCGTCCGTTTCGACTACCCTTCGTCGCTCTCGCGCCGTGTCCAGACGCGGATGCGCGAGGCGGCGATCGCCGTCGTTCAGAGGCTCGGGCTGAAGCACACGCTGTTCAATATCGAGATGATGTACGACCTGAGAAGGGATCGCGTTTTCATCGTCGAGGTGAATCCTCGCATGTGCGGCCAGTTCGCCGACCTCTACGAAAGGGTGGACGGCAGGAGCGGCTACGACGCGGCGCTGGCGCTCGCCGTCGGCGAGCCGCCGCCGGAGAAACGCGGTGATACCGGGTATCGCGTCGCCTCGAGCTTTCCCCTCCGGATATGCGAGCCCGCGCGGGTCGCCGAGGCGCCCTCGCCGGAGCGGATCGCCGAGATCGA
>DAISKN010000539.1:0-670 GCA_036820975.1 Acidobacteriota bacterium
CAATCCGCCTCGCGGAACGGAAGGAGTCCCGGCCAGGGATTCTCGTCGGTGAGCCCGACGCTCTCGGGGGTCGTGGCGGATTCGGCGATCATCCGTACTTCGCTCGTCGATAGCTCCTCTGGAGCTCGACCAACTTCTTCACGAACTCCGAGCTGGGTTTGCCGCCTGGCAGTTTCTCCCATTGCAGCTCTCCAAATTCCCCGGGAATCGCCTTGCTTCCCAACATGGCCAACATGGCCGGTGAGGTGTCGTCGATGACCACCGGCAGTACGAACCGCCCCGAGGGCGCGGCTCTACCCGCCTCTAGAATGGCCTCGACCCACTCTCCCCGCAAGAATCGTCTCCTGGCTTGCAGCGACCGCGCCGAAACGACGGGAACGAAAACCGAGCACAGCCCGAGAAAGCTCTTGAGCCTCTTCTCCCACTGAGGCGCGAGCGGGGTGTCGTCGTGATCCACGATGACGTCGATGCCGGCGCTATCGAGCGCCTCCCGAATCGTCTCCGCCGCGCTCCGATCCAAGGCGGCGCAGCTCAGGAACACCGCGCCGGAAGGCATTCCCGTCGAGAACGCCACCGGGGGCGCGGCTTCGTCCTCAGGGGAGAGATCGCGAAAGCGGCGGGAGAGCTCGCGAACGAGGAAGTCGCGTTCAGCACCGGCCTGAGTGACGCG
>DAISKN010000539.1:680-5065 GCA_036820975.1 Acidobacteriota bacterium
CGCGCTGGCCCAGGGCGGCCCCGTGCGACCGATCGCGAACGAGCTCGACCGCGCTTCCGACGGACGGAGCCTCGGTCGTCCCCTTCGCCCGCTCGACGAAGAGCACCGGGGACTCCGTGCCCGGTGCCCCTTGAGCGAGAAGCCGGCCGAGCCACTCGGAGAGTCGGCTGCCGAGGATGAGGAGGTCGCTCTCCCGGAGCTTGTCGAAAAGGAACCCGGGGGGCCGGGATTGGAGCGAGTCCATGAACTCGAGCGTATCCTCGCGGGTGACGGCGAAGCTGTGCGGCGTTCCCGAAAGACGCCCGAGGAGGTGAAACACCGCGGGGCGACCCAGCCGATCGAACTCCGGGGGGAGATCCTGCCGGTCGCTCGGCGCATAGGCGAAGGCGAGCGTCTGGCGCTGGCCGTCGAAGCGGACTTCGTCGACGGCGCGCTCCATCAGGACGTCGAACGTCGTGGTGACGAAGAGCTTGAATCGCGGAATCCGGGCGAGATCGAGGAGCGGCACCGGAATCGGGATGGGCTCGATCTCCCGGAAAACGACGCGCAGGCTCCGGTAGATCTCCTGAACGTCATTGAACTTCGCGAGAAAACGGCGCGATACCTCCTCGAGCTCGGCTCCCCGGGGCAGGTCGGTCGCGATGACGCCGAGGTGTCCGGCGAGCCTCTCGGCAAGGAGCGGGACGAGAAGAGTCTCCCTCCCCTCGTAGCTCACGGTGAGGAGATCGGGGCCGATGACGGGAACGACGGTTTCCTCCTCGAGCCGTTGAAGCACCCGTTCCCAGAAGCGCTCGGACACGAGAATCGCCCACCTCCTTCGACGTCGAGGTCATTGCTGGAGCGCTCCGGCTCGCCCTGCGGTTTCGGAAGCCGTAATGTAGTCGACTTCTTCCGCCCGGCGCAAACCCTCGAGGTCCAAAGGTCCGCCGAAGCTCGGGTTTCGAGCGCGGCATCGGCGACCTCCTTCGCCGGAGCCGGCTTTTCGAGATAAGGTCTCTCCATGCGATTTCGCGGCAGTTACCCGTTGATCACGACCCCGCGTCTCTTCGAGGCCCGGGATTTCTACGTCCGGCACTTCGGCTTCGAGCCGCTCTTTCAAGCGACTTGGTTCGTATACCTCGCGAGCCCGGATGGCCCCGTCGTCGCTTTCATGCACCCCGACCACCCGTCCTCTCCCCCGGGACCCGCAACTTTTTCCGGCCTCGGGATGATCTTCACGCTGGAGGTCGAGGATGCCGAGGCCGCCCATCGAGCCGTCGTCGCCTCCGGCGCTCCCCTGGTTCATCCTCTCACCGACGAGGAGTGGGGCCAGCGGCGGTTCACGACGCGCGACCCCTCGGGGATGCTCGTGGACGTCGTCCAGCAGACCCACCCTCGACCGGGATTCTGGGAGCGGTACGCTTTGCCGAATTGAGCTCTTTTTTCCTTGCCAGGACTGCGTCTCCTCCTGGATACTCGGGGAACCCGCAAAAGCAGGGGGCATGACGAGACGACGCCTCGCAATCGTTCTGCTTCTCATCCTCCTTCCCACCCTCGGCTACTTCGTCTGGCGGCAGACCAGCGTGCGCATGGGCGGAGCTCCCGCGGCGCTCCAGGGGTCTGAGGCGACGGAGGAGGAGTGGATCGTCCGCGAGGTGGTCGAGGACGCCGCGGGGATGGCGATTGCCGCATCGGGGAACATCCGCGTGCTCGCTCTCGAGATCGAGGGAGCCGGCGCCGACTGGCGCGCCAGGGCAGAAGGGGCGGCACTCGAGGTTCCCCTCTCCCTCGTGCCGTACTTCTGGGCGCCGGAAGCCTATGTCGGCCTCGCGCGGAGCTTCTCCCCGCGGACCTCCGCCACACCCCGGGACCCGGATCGCGACTTCGTTCGGAGCCTCCTCTCGGCGACGACGAGCGAGCTCGTCGATGAGGACCTGCGAGTGGGAGCCGCGCTCGCGGCCGACCCTTCGAGCGTCGCGGCCCACGAGGAAGCGGCGCTTCTTCTCGGGGCCATCGCTCTTCGGGAATCCTCCGGGGAGTTCTCGGATCCGAGGCCGGCGTTCAATCGCATGACCGCGCACCTGGCGATGGCGAGAACGCTCGCCGAGAGTTCCGACCCTTCCGAGGCGGGGCGAATCGCGCGGGCGACGCTTCTGGTCCTCACCGGGCGGGAGCGCGACGCCGAGCCCTGGATTCAGTCGATCGAAGATCCCGCGTGGCGCCGCATCCTGCGGATGCGCTCGACGGACGACTGGCGGGTCTTCGACGCCCTCGAGCCGCCGACTCGATTCGAAAAGCTCGAGTGGTTTCGCGCGCTCGCGCGCACCCTCGACACGTCGACGGCGATGGAGCGCTATCAGAAGGCGTTTCCCCCCTTGCCGGAAGACGAGCCCGATCTCGACTGGTACCGGATCGCGATCGAGCAGTTCGAAGGCCCGTCCGACGGTTACTACTTCCGAGGCGACCTTCTCGATCGGGAGCTCGAAGAGATCGACCGCGTCCGGCGGAGATACGGCGACGGCGAGCGGGCGCTCGGCCTCGCCCTCGACGATCCGCCGCGAGGGCTCTACGGAGCCGACGGGAAGCTCCCCCGGGTCGTCGGCTGGAACTACTGGGCGGGTTTCTACCAGAGGCACCTCTGCGATCACCTGGTCAAGGCCGACACGTACTTCCGCGTCTCTCTCGGGCTTCCCGACGCGGCCGAGGCCTATCGCGCGCAAGCGGACCCGAAGCTCCAGGGGACGACCCTTCATCCTTTCGTGAGAATGCGGCGCACGGCGCGCGGCGGCGTCCAGGTGGAGGACATCGACGGGTTCGAGGACGTCGTCCGGGCGACGGTGCGGAATCCCGAGCGCATCAACGGGGCGAACTGGTACTTCGCCTCCTGGACGACGGCTCAGATGGCTCTGAGGCAGGGAATGCCTCGTCCCGCGGACTGGTTCTCCGCCCATCTCGCGACCGGGAGCACGTTCGACGTCCGAAGGCGGCTCTGGCACTTCGGGCGCCACCAGTCTCCCGCGGACGTCGTGATCGCGCAGGAGCTCGCGCCCTCGAGCGGCCAGGTCTGGCGGCTCTTCGTCGAGATTCCCCGGGCACCGCCGATCGCGACCGAGGAGCTTCTTCGCCTGATGGGTCCTCGCGCCGAGTACGATCTCCACGCGCTCGCGGACGTCTCCGCCTCCGCCGAGCGCTACCGCCAGGACGAACGGCCGGTTCAGGAGCGCATGTGCGCGATCGAGCCCTCGTCCTGCGTCCACCTCGGCGAGCTCCTCGCCGTTCGAGGCGAGGACGCGGACGCGGAGCGGGCGTTTCGCAAAGCGTTCGACGAGGCCACGGACCGGGTGCACGTGTCGAATCACATGAAGTGGCTCATCCGCCACTATCGAGGGCAGGGCAACACCCCGGAAGCGACGATGGTTGCCCGGGAAGGCGCCGAGACCGGATCGAGCCAGGGGCTCACGAACCTCGCGTGGCTGCTCGAGGACCTGGACGAGCTCGATCAGGCGGAATCGCTCCACCGGGACAATTTCGAACGGTACGAGAATCCCGCCGAGCTCATCGCCTTCTACTATCGTCTCTCCCGCATCCGAGGCCTCACCGCGCACGAGCAGAAGCTCGCCTCGGCGGCGAGCGAGGTCTTCCCGAACGGTCTCAGAACCTACCGCGCCGAAGAGAACGACACCCCGCCCGTGGACGGAGCGCTCATCGATTCGAACAGCGACAAACTCCGGGAGGCGGGGCTCATGCCCGGAGACGTCATCGTCGCCCTCGACGGTTTCCGGGTGCGGAGCTTCGCTCAGTACGAGGCGATACGGGCATTCAGCGAGAGCCCCGAGCTGAAGCTCGTGGTCTGGCGGGTGAACCGCTACCTGGACGTCGACGCCAGATCGCGCGACCGGCGGTTCGGAGTCGGCATGCTCGACTACCGCCCTCGACTCAGCATCGACTCCATCACCAATTGATTGCGCTTGATTCGCGCCCGAGCTTCCCTTAGCGTGAGGCTCTTTCGAAGGGAACCCACGATGAGGAGATCGCGCCGTACGTTCTTTACAGAGAGTCTGCTCGCGGGAAGCGCGCTTTTGCCCGGCTCGGTCTCCGCCCAGCCGGCGCCCTCGAGCCCGCGCACCGCCGGGGAGCGGTTTCGCCGGCTCCTCGGGGGACCGGACGTTCTACAGTGCCCCGTGGTCTTCGACGCGCTCTCGGCGAAAATGTCGGAGGACCTGGGCTTCCCCGCGATCTACGCCGGAGGCCAGCCGGTCTCGGCGAGCATGTACGGCGCCGGCGACTTCGGATCGCTCACGATGACGGAGCTCATCGAGTTCGCCGGGCGCATGGCCGGGGTCGTCGACATCCCCGTCGTGGGCGACGCCGATGACGGCGGCGGCAACCCGCTGAACGTGCACCGC
>DAISKN010000540.1:0-5064 GCA_036820975.1 Acidobacteriota bacterium
TGACCGTTCCGTCCGGGCCATCGTTGTCGTGCTCGGTGGCGTAGAAGAGGAGATCGTTCCCCGGGCTGACGTAGAAGCTCGTAGCGGCGGCGAAGTTGACGAGCCGATCCCCGTCGGCTGGGGGGCCGGACTTGTGGTGACGGGTCCTGACGTGCCTCATCCGGATCTCGCCGAATTCGCAGGAAGGCGTCTCGCAGTCGATCCGATAGAGATCCAAAATGCTGTCGTCGGAGGTGTACTTGCCGCGCGCCCCCGCCAGATAGAGCGGGCCTTCGACGGCGGACTGGCGTAGGAATTGAAGCGTCTGATGAGCCCAGCCGGTGTCAGTCGGCCAGTTCGTAGCCAGGTACTGCTCGTCGGGCGAAAGACAGTCCAAACTTGCCGGGTCCATTCGAGAGTTCTCTCCGCACTGGTATTGGTGCGGGTCCGCGTTCCACGAATCCACGAAACTCCATGTCAGATCCGGGCTCTTGAGACCCTCCGCGCCATCGAGGTCCGACCGGTAAAAGAACAGGTTTCGATTATCGCCGCCCGTGACGAGCAGGAGGTAATGATCGTCGGCGAGCGGAGTCAAACCCACCACCCCGGCGCCGGTCAGAGTCTCGCCATTGCCATTCGTCGGCGCGAACTGGCTCAGGAACTTCGGGTCCTCCGGGTTGCTCACGTCGAGGAACATGACGAGCGTCGGTTCCGAACTCACACTGGTCCGGTGCTCGAGCGGCACCGCCAGCACGTTGCCTACCGCTTGCATGCCGCCTGGATGGCGGTAGGTAAAGGGTATGCTGCCTTCGCCATCGCGGAGCACGAGGCCGCCATCCACGAAGGTGAAGTGGATGGTGGCCTCGTCCTCCAGGGGCGGCGGAGTAACGTTGACGTGCAGTCCGCGGGCGAGCCGGTTGCTCCTCATTCGCTACCCGTGCTTTTCGCGGGAGCCCATACGGACGACGATGAGGTTCCCGTTCCCGAGCTCCCCGCCGGAACCGGCGCACGCCACGTCGTCCGGGACGTTGGGTATGGACGGAACGTTGCCGCTGCGGGTCAGGAGCAGAAAAGGTGTCCCGTCCGTGCCCTGGACGCGAGCGACACCTTGATAGTGCTTGCACTTGGTCGGGCCCGGCGTGCCATCGATGTGAAAAGCGAGCGGATCCGGCCGCGCGCTAAGAGACCCGAACTGGCCTTCCACGTCGGGCAAAAAACGCATGCCGTCCTCGCGCTCACTCAGTGGAAGTTGGAAAATCTCGTCCGGGGGCTCAGGGAGCTCCACCTCCGGGACCTGGGCGGCCGGCGCCCCTGAAGCGAACCAGCACACGAGAGAGACGGCGCCAACCGCACGCGCGAAGCCCTTCATCATGAACCTCCTCCCCTGACAGCACCGATCGACAGCACAACCTGGAGAAGAGCAACCTGCGCGCCAACGTACGTCCGGACGGGGGGGCGAAGAAGCTAAAGAGGTTCAACCATTTGGGGACGACGATCCGAGGTCTCGATGTAGCGGATCCCGCTACATCCGGACATGGAATTGGGAAATGCAAACAGGCGCGCTACATACTGCGTTTGCAGCGGACGTGGCCTTCATTCTCGATACCACAGCCGGCACGAGCGGCGATGCCTTCGGATGCGCATTGCTGCTTAACGTAAGGGTTGGCCACGCCGCTGAAGCGCAGTAGCGCGCTGACCGCTGGCGGCTGTTGGCTATGAGCCCGTAGCCGAGCAACAGAACCAACACCAGGGCGAGACTCCACAAGGCATCGATGCGTTTCATCCTCGAGCCTCCGGCGGCTAATCCCCCTCGTTGGCCACGACGCTCGCGAACCCGTCTCGATAGGCGAGAGAACCTTCGCCCATGACGGAGCAAGACGAGATCCGTCATGGATGTCCGCCCTGAACGTGGTTCAGCTTCGGGCCGTCGCTCAAATATGCGCCACGACGACGAGGCTCTTCGCGCGCTCTCCAGCGCAGGTGAGGGCCTGACGCAGGTTGTCGGGTCGAGGGCGGCGCGGGGTGGCTGCGGATACCGCACTTCGCCTCGCTCGCCTCTTCAAGACTTCGCCAGAGTTCTGGATGGGTTTGCAGTCGGACTGGGATCTCTGGCACGCTGCGGCCGCGCAACGGCGAGCCGGTTGGTCAAGATTGGCGTCCCCAAGAGGTGTCGAACAGTTGCCGCGCTCGTGGTCCGGGTGGCGGCGTGAAGAAAGCGCGCACGGCATCGAAGAGCTTCAACGAGCGCGCCTGCGCCTGTCATACGATGATGGTGATTCCCGAGAGAAGGCCCCCAAGGACTATCGTAGGAACATTGCGCAAGGGCCGAGCTCGCGGTCTACGGAGGGAATCGTCCCAACATCCTCCGCACCGTGTCGTTGATCTTGCTGTCGTTTCGCCTTGGGTTATCCGTGAGGGCCCGGACGACGATGCCGCGCCAGAGGAGCTCGTTCTCGGCGGCGTCAACCATGTCTAGCAAGAGCGTTCCTTCGTGGATGCGATGCACCGTGACGCTCGCGTCGTCGTACCAATCCGTTCGGTAAGCGTACTCGATCGTGACTTCGTCCACGACCGATGCGTAATAGCTCAGGTAAAGGTCGGGCGCCTGGTCCTCGCGCCACCAGCCTTTGATGGCGAGCTCGTTCTCCACCGCGCTCACGATGCGTTGATGAGAAAGGTTGTCGGGAGCGCGCCTCCCATCCATCCACGCGTACGTCTCGTACTTGGCGAAGTCCGTGCCTCGTTGCCAGCGGACGTCCACCTTTTGAGACGCGGCGGCGATTGGCAGAAGGAGAAGAACGGCAGAAGCAAGGGGGAGAGGTTTCATAAGAACCGGACCGATCTCCTGTTTTCGTCAACCCTCCAGGCGGCGGCGCACTCGCCTTGGTGTCATTCACATGGTTCACCCCGCGGTCGCCAGCGCAACGGAATCCGTCGCTGCGTTCCTAGTCTATCTCGCCCCACACCCTACGACACAATATAGTCTTCCTGACGATGTCGGGTTCTGGCCAGGCCCTCCTCGATTCCAGCCGGCAAAAAACACGTGCGATTCCTCGCCCCAAGGGGATGTCGCCTCATCACGACCGTCGAGCCGTCGAAAAGCCCGAGAAAGACGCGGGCTCTCCACCCAGGCTCCGTTCTCGTCTGCCTTCACCAGACCCTGCATGTGGATCTAGCCCGTGCAGGCGGCCAAGCACCGGGTCTCCATCGGCACCCCGTTGGTCTCGGGATCGGTTCGCTCCATTCGCGGATAGCAGGGGATGCATTTTCTCGCAAGAGCCGCAAGCGATACCAAGGAAGGTTCGTGGGTCAGTTCAAACTGACCCACTACGCGGCTGTCGTGCGACGCCAGCACGAGAAAAGTGTCATCCGGCTCCTCCGCGGGCTCGCTCGGATGCAGCAGCCGGACCCCGGCGCTCTGCCGCAGCCCCACCAGGCCGTGCCGAGAGACTGGCGCCGTAGCGCCTGGCCTGAGGGCTGACTATCGGCCGAAGCTGCGCAGTTCCTCACGCAGCTCGGCAATCTCGTTACGCAACGCCGCAACGGACTTCTCGCCTGCGAGCTCCGCCCCTTCGTTTTCCGCGTCTCGTCCTATGAAGAACGTCGCAAGTGTCGCCGTGACGTAGCCGAAAACGGCGAGGCCGTACATGGACAGGAACAGGCAAAGAAGCCGGCCCTCGGCTGACTGCGGCCAGTAATCGGACGCGATCGTCGTGATCAGCATCGACGTCCACCAAAGGGTACCCGCATAGCTGGCGAAGGCCTCTCTGCCCTCGAACGCGTACATTCCCGCCGCACCCGCGCCGTCGACGATCACCGTCAGCAGCACCACGTAGCCGAACCCTCGGCGGCTCATCGTCGCACGCAGCGCGCGCATACCTCGATTCAGCGAGCTGAGCACGCGGACGAGTCTCGCGCCCCGTGCGGCGCCGGCCGTTCTCGCCAGGCGCGCGAGCCGCGCGACTCTGAACACGCGCAGTATCCGCAGGGCCGGCAAGAACAGCGCAATGGCCGTAAGCCAATTGCGCTGTAAGTAATGCAGCTTTGCTGGCGCGAGCGTGAGCTCCAGCGAGAAGTGCGCCAGGAACGACGCCCAGATGACGTAGCCGAGAGCTTCGAGCAGGGGGTTCAAATCCCAAACGATCTCGACGACGAAGAGCGCGAGCCAGAGGAACGCCAACACCAGCATCGGCGCCTCGAGCCACTCCTGCAGCTGTTCGAGCAGAGTCAATCGCTCGGCTGCTTCGCTTTCCGCGCCCGCAGGCGGTTGT
This sequence comes from Acidobacteriota bacterium, assembly GCA_036820975.1. Lineage (GTDB taxonomy): Bacteria > Acidobacteriota > Vicinamibacteria > Marinacidobacterales > SMYC01 > DAISKN01. Next base: position 4,251 of record DAISKN010000540.1, read on the forward strand.
TCTTCCTTCATTTATGTAGCTCCAATTTCTACGGACACCAACGTAAGTGACACCCGAAGTGTAGAAGAAAGAGAAGCGGAAAGGACTGATAGGAAATTGTAACCGAGGCGATGCGGGAAACGGACCGGAGATCGAGTTCGAGGACGAAGGCTGGAAGGTCGAGGTGTGCGGAAACGGGCCGAGCGGGAGCGGAGCCCCGAAAGGGGGTGATGGAGCGCGGGGGCGCCGGGCGCGAGGTAAAGAACTAGCGTCGGTGTGAGTGGTCCTGGGTCTCTATGGTTTTCGACTGAAATCCGGTGGAGCTCGCGGGCGAGCCCTGTTGTCGAGGTGGTCGAGGGACTCCGAGTCCTCATCGAGCTTTACGATCGCCCTCTCCGCGGAAAAGCTCCGACCGCCGTCGCGGGAAACGCGATGGAGAACCCGGCCGCTCCGGTCTTCCCCTTCTTCCAGCCAGACGAGATCGACCGGGCCTCCGGGGCGGACCGCGATCTGCGCTCCTCCTCCCGAGCTCGCAATCGAGAGCGGATCCGAATGGCTCCGGCCGGAGTCGCGGGAGAACGAGAACACGAGATCCCGCTCGAGGTCGTAGCCGTCCGCATGCCGGCGCACGCGGATGCGGGTCCAGGCGAAATAGAGACTCCCCCGGAAGCGGCTCTCCCGGCCCCGGTCGATCGCCATCCAGGGCTTGTCGCTCACCGAAAAACTCCCGTCGGCGTGATCCACGGTCTCCCCCAGGAGCGACCGCGCCGCGAAGGAGCGGCCGCCGTCCCGCGAGACCGCCAGGGCCAGCGCCGCCTCCGGGACTCGATCGCGG
>DAISKN010000541.1:0-5058 GCA_036820975.1 Acidobacteriota bacterium
CTCGTGAAGGACGTCGTGGGCGTGGGGCCCCGGGTCCTCAGTCGCGATGTCCTTTCCCTGGGCTTCGAATACCTCGACGACGAGAACGAGCCCATCTCGCTCTCGAAGGTCGAGTCGACTCCGGGGCTTCGCTCCGTGCGGGTGTCGCTGAGATTTCTTCCCGGTGACGAGGCGCTCTTTCCGAAGAGCCTTTCGACGACCGTCGCGCTCGAGCCGCGCTCCGGGAACGTCGACTTCGAAAGACCGGATCTCGGGTTCCGCCTTTCGCGGGTCTTCTTCCCCATCGACAATCCCGCGGGAGTCACTTCCCGAATCGGCTCCCGCTTCGCGCTGATCCTGGCCTCGGGGAAGGCCCCCAGCCAGGACCCGGCGTACCTCTACACCTTCGAGATGGAAAAGCGCTTCATGAGCGCGAGCGTCGACGACGTGATCTTTCTCGAGGACGTTCGAGCGCCGGTCTCCCTCACCTTCGGCCCCGAGGGCGGTCGTCTCGCGGGTTCGCTCTTCGTCGCCGCCTGGGGCCTTCGGATCGGGCATCTCTCTCGCATCGCTCCCGACGGGCTCGGAGAGCTTTCCCGCGAATCGCCGGTCACCACGTTCGAGGGCACCGAGGCCATCGCCCAGGCCGGAGGAATCGCCTTCGGCGCGGACGACGGTCTCTACGTTGTCAGCCAGGAGAGGGGGGCGGTTTTTCGATACCGGTTCGGGCCGACGGGAAATCCCGGAAGACCCGAGCGGCTCTTCCGGCTCACGGGCACGCCGGGCGCGCTCGTGGAGGGCACCGACGGACATCTCTATTTCCTCATGAACCACGGGGAGCGTGGCTCGCTCTGGAAGATGGCATTCGACGAAACGCTCACCCCGCAAGAGCCGATGCGGGTGGCGGCGCTCCCCGGTCTCGCCGTTTCTCTCTCGCGCGATCCCGTCTCGGGCGACCTCTTCGCTCTCGTGAGGGACCCGACCGCGGATTTCGTCGTGCTCGAGCTCGGCCGAGGCTTCCTGAAGGGCCTGGCGGAGCCGCGGCCGCTCTTTTCCCTCCGGGAGTGGCGCAACGGTGTCCTGGACGTCAAGGCCGAGCCTCGCGATCTCCCGTTCGCGCTCGAAGGGGTGGAAGCGCTTCCCAGCCTCGAAATCGAGGAGCTGGATTTCCTGTCATTCGACTCCTTCGGCTCGCTCTACATGGGATGCCGGAAGGCGAGCCTGGTGCTGAAGTTCGAGCTCGATCGTCCCTCGGGCCGCTACGTCGTCGGGCTCGCGGCGGGGGTTGTCGAGCGGGGCGAGGGCCTCTCGCCCTTGATCCGGATGCACGCGTGGAAGAAAAGCGTCTTCTGAGCCGCGAGGACGGGGCGGCGCTGGTGACGGTGCTCGTCGCCATCATCGTGCTCCTGCCGCCGACGATTCTCCTCGCCACCCTCGCGCTAAGGTGGCAGCGGCAGTCGATCGACTACCGGGATCGAATCGCGCAGGAGCTCGCCGCCGAGGGGGTGCTCGAGGAGGCGCGGGCGCGGCTTTCCGGCGACGGCATCGATCTCGCTCCGAACGAAGGCACCACGTTCGTCCCCCGGGACAATGGCGGTATCGATTCCAACGTTCGCGTGTCCCGGACCGAGGACGTGGTCCTGTCTCTCGACGGGCGTCTTCTCGAGGGCCTGGCGGCAGCGAGCGCGGACCCGAACGCGACCGGGACCGACGCCGAGGGACGCGTGGTGTATCAGTTCCGGAAGGTCGAGATCTACCTGATCGAGATCGACGTCTCGCGGCGGGCCTCGCTCCCGCCTCTCAAGCTCTACGGAGTCCTGGCGAAGCTTCCCGACGGGAGCCTCCAGACTCTGGGTTTGACGCGCCGCCGGTAAAACCGCTACATTTATTCAACAGTCCCTACTTCACCCAGACTCAGTTCGTTTTCCGAGAGCGAAACCAGGGAGGAAGCCGCCTTGCTGACCCTCACCTATCTCGCCCTCGCCGTCCTCGGCGCGGGCTACCTCCTGTTCTCGGTGTTCCTGGGGCACTCCGATTTCGGCCACGGGGAGGGCGCGGACGCCGGCGCCCACGGAAGTGACGCCCACATGGACTACGGGGTCGATGCGGGCGGGCACTCCTCGGCTTCGGCTCACGCTCCGCACGGCGCCGAGTTTCATTTCCCGTTCTTCTCGCCTCTCGCTCTCGCGACGCTCTTTGCCTGCATCGGCGGCTACGGCCTCATCGCGATCTACGGCTTTGGCGCGAAAGACGCCGTCAGCATCCTCGCCGCGATTCCCGCGGCGGTCGTCACCGCCTACCTCGTCACCTACGCCGGCTGGCGAATCGTGGGAAGCTCCCGCGGCTCGAGCCAGATTCGCCTCCAGGACCTGGTCGGGGTCCATGCCGAAGTGATCACGCCCATTCCCAAAGAGGGTCTGGGTGAGGTCGCGGCGCTCGTGTCTGGACAGCGGTACACCGCTCCCGCCCGGGAAGTCCAGGGGCGAGAAGTACCGAGAGGCGCCCAGGTGAAGGTGCTGAAGATGGTGGGATCTACGCTTCTCGTGGAATCGAACTGAAGTTCTAAGACAAAGAAGGACGCCTGCTATGGAGCTCATTTTTGGAAACGTGCTCTTGTTGGCCGCTCTCGCGGTCATCGCCATCGCCGTGGTGGGGTACATCCTCACCTACCTCGCCTTTCTGAAGAAAGCGGGACCGAACGAGGTCATCGTGGTCTCGGGTAGAGGAAGAGTGAAGTTCATCACCGGGGGCGCCGACATGGTGGTCCCGCTGTTCCATACCTGGAACAGCCTGTCGCTCGAAGTGATGACCCTCGATGTGACCACTCCCGAGGTCTACACCTCGCAGGGCGTTCCCATCCTGGTGGACGGGGTCGCCCAGATCAAGATCAAGAAGGACGAAGCCTCGCTCCATGCCGCCGCCGAGCGGTTCCTGGGAAAGCCGCCGCAGGAGATCGCGAAGATCGCGCTCGAGACGGTGCAGGGCCACCTTCGCGCGATCCTCGGGACTCTCAGCGTCGAGGACATCTACAAGAACCGCGACCAGTTCGCGCAGAAGGTCCAGGAGATCTCCGCCGGCGACCTGGCGAACATGGGCCTGGGAATCGATTCCTTCACCATCCGCGACATCCGCGACAAGCACGGCTACCTCGAAGCTTTGGGAAAGCCGCGCATCGCGGAAGTGAAGCGCACCGCCGCCATCGCCGAAGCGGTCGCTACCAAGGAGTCGATGGTCGCCCAGGCCGACGCCGAGCGCGAGACCCGGGAACGGCAGGCCGAAGCATCGAAGCTCGCCCAGGAGGCCGAGGCCAAGCGTGACGCCGCGGTCGCGGAGGCGCAGGCGGACAAGGACCGGCGCCAGGCGGAGGCGCAGGCGGCGTCGCACCGCGCGTCGGAGGTGGCGAACTCCCAGGCGGCGCAGGCCATCGCCGAGCAGCAGCGCGAAGCCAATCTCAAGAAGGCCGACGCCGACATGGCCTACGAGTTGCAGAAGAAGACCATCGAGATCCGCGTCCAGGAGCAGGAGATCCTGCGCCGCGAGAAAGAGCTCGACGCCACCATAAGGCGTCAGGCCGACGCCAAGCGGTACGAGATCGAGACTCTCGCCGCCGCCGACCTCAAGCGCGTCGAGAACCAGGCGCAAGCCACCAAGACCCAGGGTCTCGCGGACGCCCACGTGAAGCAGGCGCAGGGCGTCGCCCAGGCGGAGGTCAACAAGGCCCAGGGTATCGCGCAAGCGGAGATCCAGGAGGCGCAGGGTCTCGCGGTCGCCGAGGCGCAGAAAGCGCAGGGTCTCGCCGAGGCGCTGGCGATGGAGAAGAAGGCGGAGGCCTGGCGCAAATACAACGAGGCCGCCGTTCTCCAGATCCTGGCGCCCATACTTCCCGAGATCGCCCGCGCCATCGCCGAGCCGCTTTCGAAGATAGATCGCATCACCCTCGTGAACACCGGAAACGGGGATTCGGGAATCTCGCGGGTGACCAACGAGATCGCAAAGGTGATCACCCAGGTCCCGCCGGTGGTCGAGTCCCTTACCGGACTCAACATGGAGAAGCTCTTCGACCATCTGCGGGAGAGCCCGCCGAAGGAGGAGCCACCGAAGAAGTGACGCTTTCGAGACTCCTTCTCGGGGCGATCCTGGTCTCGCTCGCTGCCGACCCGGCTTTCGCCGCTCGAGAGCGGGCGGGAAACGTCGACGTGTTCCTGGTGCTCGACGAATCGGGCAGCATGAAGCCCATCTTCTCGAAAGTCACCGCGTTCGTTTCCGAAGCCCTCGTGCGGGATTACCTCGAGCCCGGCGACTACCTCTGCGTCGTCGGCTTCAGCAGCGAGGCCCGCATCCGCGTGAGCCAGAGGCTGTCGTCGGAGGCGGAGAAGGAGAATCTGGGGGAGCTCGTCCGCACTCTCAACGTGGTGCCGCAGGGATACACCGACATGGGCCGGGCGCTCGAGGAGGCGTTGAAGCAGCTCGAGCGGCTCTCCGATCCTTCGCACCAGCAGGTCGTCCTGATCCTGACCGACGGCGTGAACCACCCGCCGCGCGAGAGCCCCTACTTCGCTCCGGTGAAGCGGGATACCGGCAAAGGCCTTCCCCCGACCTCCGACTTCAACGAGAGGTTCCTCGCTCAGGTGAAGACTCTGTCGGACGAAGGATTTCGTACTCACGTCGTTGGAATCGGGACGGTCACCGACGCGCGGAAACTGGGTGAGGCTCTCGGCGCCGAATACACGCTCCTGAAGGAGTTCAACTCCGAGGAGCTCGCGAAAGGCCTCTCGCGATTCTGGGACGACACCATCAACCTCGCGGGTCTCTCGGGTCCGGACGAACCCGGTCTTCCGGGAGGCGAGATGGCCCTCGACGTGCGCCTCCAGTCGACGTCCGAGCAGGAGCGCGAAGTGTACGTCGAGGGGGTCTCGGTCTCCGGCCTGAAGCGGCTCGCCGCCGACGCGGGCGCGGAAACGCTCTCGGCTACGGCGAGCCTCGGCGGCGAGCCTCGCTGGTCGCTTCTGCCCCGTCAGGAGGGGAGCTTCGCCATCCGGGTCGCGCTCCCGCCGGATTTTCCCTCGGGAGACTTCGAAG
>DAISKN010000542.1:0-5055 GCA_036820975.1 Acidobacteriota bacterium
CGCGCACGAGTACGGCCACGGCATCTCCAACCGCCTGACCGGAGGGCCGAACGTCGTCTCCTGCCTGAACAACGCGGAGCAGATGGGAGAGGGTTGGAGCGACTGGTTCGCGCTCACCCTGACCACGCATCCCTCCGACACCCTGCTCACGTCGCGTGGCGTGGGGACCTATGTCAGCTTCCAGCCCTCGGACGGCAACGGCATCCGGCCCACCCCGTACAGCACGGACATGACCGTCAACCCGTCCACCTACGCCTCGGTCGCCGATCCCGCGATCAGCCAGCCGCACGGCATCGGCTACGTGTGGAACACCATGCTCTGGGAGATGTACTGGAACCTCGTGGACCGCCACGGGTACGAGGACAACATCTACGCCGACTGGTGGAAGGGCGGGAACAACCTCGCGATGCAGCTGGTGATGGATGGGATGAAGCTCCAGGTCTGCAGTCCGGGCTTCGTCGATGGCCGCAATGCGATCCTCACTGCGGACACCGTGCTGACCGGCGGCCAGAACCAGTGCGAGATCTGGCGCGGGTTCGCGAAGCGCGGTCTCGGTTTCAGCGCCAGCCAGGGGCTCTCGACCAACCGCACCGACGGCGTCGAGGCCTTCGATCTGCCCGCGACCTGCACCGCGGCGACGTTCGGCGGATTCCGGCCGCCGATCAAGAACGCGCCCGAGATCAACTCCGCGAACGCGGGGCGCGACATACCGGTGAAATTCACGCTCACCGGCGCCTCGTGGCCGCTTTCGATCGACTCGCAGCCCGTGGACTGCAAGACGCTCGAGCCCACGGGGAAGGAGCCGACTCCCATCGACTCCCGGCATGTGAAGCGGCAGGGCAGCTCGTACTTCCTGCTGTGGGATACGAGCAGGTCCTGGGAGCATAGCTGCCGGCGGCTGACGATACGGATTCCGGCTCCGAGCGACGCGGTCGCTTACTTCAAGTTCCACTAGTCTCCGGTCACCGGGGGAGCGCCGTCTCGAGGCGGCGCTCCCCTGGTTTCCATGCACCGGTGCTAGACTCCTCCCGTACGAATGTCCGATGGGGAGGTCCTGGAATGAAGAAAATCGTTGGATGGACTCTTGGATTGCTGCTCTTCGGGAGCGGCGCCTCGACCGCCGAGCTCGCGGTCGGTGACGCCGCGCCGGAGTTCGCGCTCGCGGGCACGGACGGGAAGACCTACCGGCTCTCCGACTTGAAGGGCAAGACCGTCGTTCTCGCCTGGTTTCCCAAAGCCTTCACCTCTGGTTGAACCGCGGAATGCAAGTCGCTCCGTGAGAGCGGCTCCGCGATTCGCGCGTTCGACGTCGCCTACTTCGCCGCGAGCTGCGACACTCCCGAGACCAACAAGGAGTTCGGCCAGTCCCTCGGGCTCGACTTTCCCATCCTGAGCGATCCCGAGAAGGGAGTCGCCAAAGCCTACGGCGTCGTCACGCCGGAGCGGGAGCTTCCGTTTCGGTGGACTTATTACGTGGGCCCGGACGGCAAGATCCTCTACATCGACAAGGAAGTGAAGCCTCCCACGGCAGGCGCCGACGTCGCCGCGCGGTTGAAAGCGCTCGGAGTGGCGGCGAAGTAAGAATCCAATTGACCTCCCGGGCCGGAGGCCGCCTGCGCCGAGACCGCGGGCCTTCGGCCAGGGACTGAGCGGCGCCAGAGCACCTTCGTCTGAACGGAGTCCTGGCCCTTCGAGGAGAACCACGGTTCAGAACCGGCGGGTCTTTCAACGAGGGCGGACCCAAATCTCCGTTGCCGGTGTCTTCCCGTCTAAGAAAACGCTCCCCGGGACGTTATGAACATAGAGGGGAGGCAGACGGTCGCATGAGCAACTCTTCTTGGATTCGCTCGGCGCTGGAGCGGTTCGAGGCCCCCCTGACCCGGTATGCCTTCGGAATCACCGGGGATCTGGAACGCGCACGCGACGTGGTCCAGGACACCTTCCTTCGTCTCTGCTCCGAGACCCCGGAGCACCTCGACGGGCGCGTCGCCCCCTGGCTCTTCAAGGTATGCCGCAACCGCGCTCTCGACGTAAGGAAAAAGGAGGCGCGAACGCTGTCGCTCGAGGACGGCCGTTCGGAGTCGTGGGAGAGCCCGGATCCGATTCCCTCGGCGGAGCTCGAGGCCAAAGAGGGTCTGACCCGCATCCTGGACTTGCTGGCGACTCTTCCCGAGAACCAGCGGGAAGTCATCCGACTGAAGTTTCAAGCCGAGCTGTCCTACCGCGAGATCAGCGAGATCACCGGTCTCAGCACCACGAACGTCGGCTTCCTGATCCACCGGGGGCTGCGATCGCTGCGGGAGAGGCTGGGGCGAGACGTGCGGGGGAGCGCCGGGCCCGTGAGGGCATTGAGGAGTATTCCATGACGATCGAACTGGACGATCCCAGACTGACCGCTTACGCGCTCGGCGAGCTCGAGGACGAGAGCGAGAACGCCGAGATCGAGGCCCTCGTTTCCCGGTCGGAGGACGCCCGACGGCTGGTCGCGGAGATTCGGGAGACCGCGTCCCTCCTGAAGAAGGAGCTCTCACTCGAGCCGTCTATGGAGCTCACCGGAGCTCAGCGCGAGCGGATTGATCGAAGCCTCGACGAGCGGGAGCGCACAGGCCGTTTGTACTTCTGGACCGCGGTAGCGGCGCTCGTGCTCCTTGGCGTCTCGGTCGCGACGCTGAGGCTGTCGACTCCCGACGTGCAGATGTCGATGAGCGCCGAGCCCCTGGTCGAGGACGAGCCTGCAGGAGTCGATCAGGAGAGGATGAAGACAAGGCAGAGGATGGACGAAGAGGAGAATGCGCGGGAAGAGCAGAGGGCGCGGGAGCGGGAGAGGCTGGCACAGAGGGAGCTGGAACAGAGGATGCAGGAAGGGCAGCGGATGCAGGAACAGAGGACGATGAAGGCACTGCGGAGCTTGGGATACACCGCTGGCTCGCCGTCGGCGCCTAGCCCGGAACCGCACATGGTCCTTCATTCGCGGGCTCTCGAAACCGACTACCGGGATGTTCAGTCAGCCCAACCGCCGTTCCACACGGAAGGCTACGACCGAATCGACGACAATCCTTTTCTCGAGGTGGGGGCGAACCCGCTCTCCACGTTCTCGATCGACGTCGATACCGCCTCTTACGCGAACGTGCGCCGGTTCATCACGCAGTCGACGCTCCCTCCGAAGGACGCGGTTCGTATCGAGGAGATGGTGAACTACTTCGACTACGAGTATCCGCCTCCCGCCGAAGGGGAGCCGTTCTCGGTCAACGTCGAGATTGCCGGCGCACCCTGGAAGCCGGAGCATCGGCTGATGCGCATCGGTCTGAAGGGAGCGCCGCTAGCGCTCGACCGGCGGCCCCCGCTCAATCTCGTGTTTCTGCTCGACGTCTCCGGCTCCATGGAGTCTCCCGAAAAGCTCCCTCTCCTGAAGGAGGCCATGCGTCTGCTGGTGGAGGAGCTCCGCGAGAACGACCAGGTGGCCATCGCGGTGTACGCGGGGGCTTCGGGAATGGTCTTGCCGCGGACGTTCGGCGATCAGAAGCGCGTCATTCTCGACGCCCTGGATCGCCTCCAGGCGGGAGGCTCCACGAACGGCGGCGAGGGCATCCGGCTCGCCTACGATCACGCGGTCGCTCACTTCATTCCCGGCGGCACCAACCGCGTGGTCCTCGCGACCGACGGCGACTTCAACGTCGGAGTGACCAGCCAGGGTGAGCTCACGCGACTCATCGAGGAGCGGGCGGAAAGCGGCGTCTTCCTGAGCGTTCTCGGGTTCGGTATGGGGAACTACAAGGACTCGACGCTGGAGAAGCTGGCGGATCGCGGAAACGGCAACTATGCCTACATCGATTCCCTCTCGGAAGCCCGCAAGGTCCTCGTGCGGGAGATGGGCTCGACCCTGGTGACCATCGCCAAGGACGTGAAGATCCAGATCGAGTTCAATCCCGCGGAAGTGGCGAGCTACCGGCTCATCGGTTACGAGAACCGCGTCCTGCGGGCCGAGGATTTCAACGACGACGAGAAAGACGCGGGCGAGATCGGCGCCGGACATACCGTGACCGCGCTCTACGAGATCGTGCCCTCCGGGGCGCCTTCGGACGACGCTCGGAGCGTCGACCCCCTGAGGTACCAGCGGCCGCTCGAGGCGACGGAAAGGGCGTCGACGGACGAGCTCCTGACGGTGAAGCTCCGGTACAAGGACCCGGATGGGGAGACCAGCCGGCTCCTGGAGCGCCCCGTGAGGGACGAGGGGACGAGCTATTCGAGCGCGACTCCTGATTTCAAGTTCGCCGCCGCCGTCGCTTCCTTCGGGATGATTCTTCGCGATTCACCCCACAAAGGTGAAGCTACCCTCGAAAGCGTTCTCGCGCTCGCCCGGGAGGGGCTCGGGCCGGATCGCAACGGCTATCGCGCCGAGTTCCTCGAGCTCGCGACGAAAGCCGGGGCGTTGCGCGAGCGGTAGCCAGGATCCTTGAATGGCCCAGCTCAGGGAACCTCGAGCTCGCGCGGAGAGCCGGGTCGCTGCGCGAACCTTGGAGTCAGTGTAGCGACTAGACCGGATCGACGGGCGGGAACCGCCACGGTTCCAAGGAACGAGGTGGGAACGCCCACCCACGAACGAAAGCGAGAGTCTCTGTCAGAAACGTCAGGATTATCGACGGTGCCACCACCTGCGCTATCGCATTGACATAGTTGGGCTTCTGATTTGTGATCGTAGGATTTCCTTACATATGCTCGGGTTCCTGATTTGACATGATGCTGTAAGGCTCTAAAAGGCAATACCTTAGAGTCTTGGCGCGGCTCTTGCTTTCGGTTGGGGGCAAATTTCTCATAACACGGCTGGATTCATGCAACTCGAGGAGACACATACAGTGAAGCACCTTTGGAGAATTGGTTTTGTCGGCCTGACTGTGATCGCACTGAGCGCGGCCCCCGCACTCGCAGCCGTGATCACGTTCGCCGGATCGGGAACGGGAGTGGAAGGGGCGGCGTTGGCGGCTCAGGCGATTTTCGATATCACCGGAAATACGTTGACCGTCACCCTTATCAACACCGCCACGGGCGACAATACGA
>DAISKN010000543.1:0-5037 GCA_036820975.1 Acidobacteriota bacterium
TCGTGCATGGAAACTCCGCAACAGCGCGATGGCAAACTCCTGAGCGCATGGTATAATAATTCTTCTTCAGAACAATCCGAGCAATCCCGGCAGGGAACTCCCGTGGAGGTTCTTCGGTCATGTCGTATTTCGACGTAAATCCTCTGCTCGCCAAGATGCTGGACGTGGCACCGGGGATCTCCGACCTCAATCTTTCCGTCGGCAAGCCGCCGCAGGTGGAAATCGAAGGGCAGCTCCGCCCCGTCCCCTTCGCCGGTATCGAGAAGCTCGCTCCTTATCACGTCGAGCTAGTCGCCATGCGCCTCCTGCGGGGTAAGCGCGATCTCACGGAACGGCTGCTGCGCACGGGCTCGGTGGACCTTTCCTATTCGCTGGCGCAGAAGACGCGCTTCCGGGTGAACGTCTTCTCGCAGCGGGGCTCTTATTCGGTGGTGCTCCGGGTCATCCCCAACAAGATCCCCACGGTGGAGGAGCTCGGGCTTCCCCAGCAGCTCAACGAGATCACCCAGGAGCGAAACGGGATCGTTCTCGTGACCGGTCCCACGGGATCGGGCAAGTCCACGACCCTGGCGGCGATCATCAACAAGATGAACCGCGAGCACTCCATCCACGTCATCACCATCGAGGACCCCATCGAGTACCTCTATCCGAGCCTCAAGGCCACCATCAATCAGCGCGAGGTCGGCGCCGACACCGAGAACTTCGCTCTCGCGCTCCGCGCCGCCCTGCGGCAGGCGCCCAAGGTCATCCTCGTGGGCGAGATGCGGGACGTCGAGACGATCTCGACGGCCCTCGAGGCCTCGGAGACCGGCCACCTGGTCCTCTCGACCCTCCATACCATCGACGCTTCCAAGACCATCGACCGCATCGTCGGTGTTTTTCCCAAGAACGAGGAGCGACAGATCCGCACTCGTTTCTCGCAGTCGTTCAAGTGGATCGTGAGTCAGCGCCTCGTGCCGAAGAAGGGCGGCGGCCGGATGGCGGTCTGCGAGATCCTTCGAGGAACGGCGCGCACCCGCGACTACATCCGGGAAGGGGAGAAGGAGGGCAAGAGCCTGCTCGACGCGATGGAGGATGCCGCACTCGAGGGAATGCAGACCTTCGACTCCGAGCTGAAGCGGCTCATCGACGCCGGCGCCCTCGATGAAGAGACCGCGCTCTCCTACGCCACCAACGCTCCCAACCTGAAGCTGAGGCTCTCGATGGAAAAGGGCGCCCACGCCGACGACAAGCCTTCGAACGGTACGTCGGCCCCGCCGTTGATGTCGTCCGAGATGGACAACTTGATCGAGAGGTAGGACGTGCAGACGAATTGCCCGAACTGCTCCAATCGGCTCGTCGTCGACGACGCCAAAGTGCCGGCGACCCCGTTCATGCTCAAGTGCCCGAAGTGTCAGGGCATGGTCAAGGTCCCGGGCCGCGGCGCCCAGCCCGCGGTATCCGCGGCGCCTCCGCCTCCGGTTCAGCCCGCGGCTCAGCCGACGCCTCCGCCGGGCCCGGCTCCCGCCCCGGCTCCGGCGCAAGCCCAGTCAACCGCCCCGCCGGGCCCGCCGCCGCCGTTATCCGCGCCCTCCGCGCCGGCGTCCCCGCCTCCCCGGGTCGCAGCTCCTTCCGGTCCGGTCGCAAAGGCGCTGATCGCTCTTCCCGCGGCCGACCAGGCGTTGACCATGACCTCGGTCCTCGGTCGACTCGGGTTCTCGGTAGAGCAACTCGAGCCCGTCGACGACAAGATCGTCCGCCTTCAGCAGGGCGACTTCGCGGTCATCGTCTCCGCGCGCAACGGCGTTCCCGACGACCGCAACGTCTACCGGGTCATCCAGACGATGCCTCTCGAAATCCGCCGCCGTCTCTTCCTCATTCTCCTGGGAGACGACGTGCAGACGGGAGAGGGAATCCAGGCGTTCGCGCTTCTCGCCGATCTGGTCGTCCAGTCGAAGGACGCGGCTTCCTGCGATCGTCTCCTGGCGCAGGCGCTCCAGGAGCGAAAACGGGTGTACCAGACGTTCTGGGACGCGGAAGACCGGAAGCTCGAGGGGAAGCTCTGAGCAGGTTTCAGTTTCCAGTTGCCCGTTTCCACACTTGAATCGCCTGACTCCAGTGCTCGCACGAACCTACTGACAACTGGCAACTCTTCAAAGAAACGCCTCCACCAGGATCTCGTCGACGTAGCCGTGCTTCGTCCGGGCCTGCCGCTTCGCGGTGCCGATCACCTCGAACCCGTGGCGTTCGTACGTCGCGAGGGCGGCCGGGTTGTCGGCGCGGATGAAGGTGAAGAATTTCTCGTAACCCTTCCGTCGCGCGGATTCGAACGTCGCCTGGAACAGACGCCGGGCAATGCCTCTACGGCGGAGCGAAAGGTCCACGAACGTCCCGATGACTCCCACGTGGTCGAAGGCGTGGGTGTAGTCCGCGAAGGGCGAGACGTCCTGGAACCCGAGCAGCCCTCCGTCCTTCGCGTCCTCGGCGACGTGAAAGATGCCCCGCGCGGGAAAGCTTTCGATGAAGCTCCGCTCGGCTTCGACGGAAAAGGGGGTGTCGAGAGCCGTGAAAGCGCCGGCCGCGATGATGGGATTCAGGATGCGAACGATTTCCTCGGCATCGTCCGGGCGCGCCTCGCGGACCTTCGCCTCCAACGGTTTCAGACCACGTAGTCGCGGGTGATCCCGGGGATCGAGGTCACTCCCGCGAGCCGCATCGCGAGCGCGAGCTCCTTCCTCAGGATGTCGAGGACCGCTTCCACACCCGCCTGCCCGAAAGCGGCGAGGCCCCAGAGGTACGGTCTTCCGATCGCGACGGCATCGGCTCCGAGAGCGAGGGCTTTGAAGATGTCGGTACCGCGCCGGAAGCCGCTGTCGACGAGGATCGGGATGCGTCCGGAGACCGCCTCCGCCACTTCGGGAAGCGATTCGATCGTGCCGCGGGCGCTCTCTTCCGCGCGCCCTCCATGGTTGGAGACGATGATTCCGTCGACCCCGCGCTCGACGGCGAGCTTGGCGTCCTCGCGGGTCACGATTCCTTTGAGGAGGATCCTCATGCGGGTGGCGCTCCGCAGGCGGTCGAGGAAATCCCAGGTGAGCGCGGGAGCGTCGAGGTCCCGGAGGCCGCTGGTATCGAGCCCGTCGAACATCGGCTTGCGGTCGACGCGGAAATACGTCGAAGCATCCCGCTCGTGACAGGCGTCGCAGTCGCGCTCGTCGAGCCGGGCGATCTCGGAAGCGGTCTCGCGGTTGCTGATCACGGGGAGATCGACGGTCAGCACCAGGGCTGGACAGCCCGCGGCCTCGGCTCTTCGCACGAGCGCTTCGGTCACGGTCCATTTGGCCGTGGGGTAGAGCTGATACCAGATCGGAGCTCCCCTCGCGGCCGTCACGTCCTCGACCGAGGCCGTGGTCATCGTGGAGAGGATCTGGAGGTGTCCCTTGGCCTTCGCCGCCCTCGCGACCGCGACCTCGCCCTCGGGGTGGAACGCCATCTGGCTTCCCACCGGCGCGAGGACGATGGGAGTCTCCCAGCGCGTGCCGAAGAGGTCGATCGAGAGGTCCACGCTCGAGACGTCGACGAGGCGCCGGGGCCGGATCTGGATCCTGGTGAATGCCTCGCGGTTCGCGCGGAGCGTCAGGTCGTCGTCGACCCCCGAGGCGAGGTAGCCGTAGTGAGCGGGCGGGAGAACGCTCTTCGCCACCGGCTCGAACTCGAGAACGCTCAGCGCCTCCGCGGGGGAGCCGATGAGACGCTCCTCGTTCTCCCACAAAAAGAGCGGACTGCCGGCGAGAAATCTCAGGAACTCTCTTCGGAACAAGCTCACGGGGGAATTAAACGCAAAGGCGCAACGGAACGCAAGGGCACGAAGACGGAAGATCCATTGTAAGGGATACGGGGACAGGAGGAGATGGGAGATAGATCGTCGCGTGTTTGCGTCCTTGCGTCTTTGCGTTCCTTTCCCCTCTTCCCGTCGTTTGGCCTGGGACGTATCTCCGCGGTCATCGCTTCAGGTGCCGCAGCACGGCGTGATCGATTGCGTCCCGCAAATCGGGACCGAAATTCGGCGCGACACCGGCGAGCGTTCCAGGAGCGAGGGCCTGCCTCACGGAAAAGATGATATCCTTCACCGACCGGCCGCCCAGCCGCGACTTCTTTCGGGTATGAAGTCCACGGATTCCGATCTTCCCTTCGCCCCCCCAACCAGCTCTGGCCAAGAGTCGTCCATCGATCGGAACACCGCACAGGAGGTTCGCGAGGTTTCACGGCTCGCCGGTTTTTTTCTCGTTGCGACCAGCGCCATGGCAGCGCTCGTCTGGGCGGTCCAGCGTCCCTGGGGTTTCACGCCTCCCTGGATAGCGGTTCTGGAAGCCTCTGTGCAGGCCGGGCTCGGCATGTGTCTCCTCCGTTACGGACAGAGGGCGGTCTCCGCTACGCTCGCGTTCGTTCTTCTGGTCTTGGCGTACCCGGTCTTTCGGGTCGTCCATTCGCTGTACGACGGCCACCCGGCGGCGCAGATGGGGCTGCCCGCGGTAGCGGCCTTGGTGGGAGGGCCGTTGTTCTTCGGAGTGGTGCGCGCGTTCCCCGTACTCCTCCTACTTGCCGCTGCTCCGAGTCCGCGCCGCCGCAAAGTGGCGGCGATCGCATTCATCGTCTTCCTGGTGTTGTACGTCTCCTCTCGCGGACTGATGATGTACTCGTTCCAGCACGCCGCGAGTACGTCGTAGGCGCTGGTTTGCCTCGACTCGACGCGTCCGAGACCGGCTACGGGTCGTCGTCCACGATCGTTCCTCTGCTCCGCGGCGTCGCTATCGTCGCGTTCACCCCTCCCGCGAGATCGATGAAGAAATCCTCGTCCGCCTCGTCGATGCGGTCCCCCCGGGTCCAGACGACGATCCTCCGTCGGGTGGCGCCGGGCGGGAACGTGAGGCTTCCCGTCTTCTCCCGGAACTCTGCTCCCGGAGTCGCGGACCCCGGGCGGACGGCGTAGTCCACCGTGACCGTGCGTCCGCTGGCTGCTCCGAGGTCGACGCGGAACACCACCGGGCGAAGGCCGTT
>DAISKN010000544.1:0-5031 GCA_036820975.1 Acidobacteriota bacterium
GGTGACTTCTGGCTAACGGGCTCGGGCGCGAGCTCCTTCCAGTACGTCTATCCGATATATCGAAGCTTCGGCGGCAGGCGCTTCTACTCCTGGGCGCACAACGACTACCTGCAGCTCGCGATCGAGCTCGGACTTCCCGGGCTCGCGCTCGCCGCGGCGCTCTTGTTCTCGATCGCGCGCCGGGCGCGGACGGTGAGGCGGGAGCTCCTCGAGGCGGGCTCGTCTCTCTCTCAGCTCCACGCGGGCTATTGCGCCGCGGCTCTCGCCGTCGCTCTCCATAGCTTCACGGATTTCGGGCTGCACCTTCCCGCCAACGCCGCGCTCTTCGCGGTGGTCCTGGCGGCGGTCGTCGGGATGACGCCCTCGGCGAGCGCTAGAAAGGCGACGGTCGGTAAGAGACGGAAACTCCGCCGCGCGCCGCCCGAAGCCGAGATCGACCCATCAGAAGGCCTGTAGAAAAATGCGCGGAGTCACGAAGCGGATGCCTTCGAACTTCTCGAGACTCAGTAGGTCTTGATCCCCGGTGACGACCCACTCCGCATTCCCTTCCAGAGCGGCCTCGATGAACATGTCGCCATCCGGATCTCGACAAGCTCGCACCGATCGGCTCGGGTTGACGAGCTCACCCCTCAGGGCTAATAGCCCCAACAGACGCTCAACATCGTCATCTCCGATCTGATACTTCTCGCGGATTCTAGGCAGCGCGAGCTTGGCAAGCATCTCTTCCAGAATCGATTCCGTATAGATCGCCGTGAACTCGCCGCTTCGAAGGCGCTCGAGCACGGGGCCGACCGTACCCATCGGCTTGATGACGGCTCGGATAATGACGTTGGTGTCGATGACCGCGCGCATCGAAGCTCAGCGCTTGCGCGATCGAACTAGGCGCTGCGCTTCCCGGAGGTCCTCCTCCACTTCCTCGTCCGTGTACCGGGCGTTTACCTCTGCCATCCGCTGACGCAGACGATCAAAGCGAAGCAGGATTTCATCCGCATCGGACTGCAGCAACTCTCGATACTTCTCGTATGGAATCATGACCGCTTCCGGACGACTGCCCCGGGTGAGGATATAGGCAGTGTTCTTCTTCACGACCTCGTCGAAAACGGCTTTGAATCTGCGTTGCAGCTCAGTCACGCCAATGATCTTGTCCACGATTTGTATTTTAATACATGTTGTACTATGTGTACAACTATGAACCGCCAATTCGGGCATATTGGAGGACTCAGCTTGATTCTCTCGAGTGCGACGGAGGGTTGACGCGGCCGTCGGCCTTACTCTAGTCTCGGGCCGGATGACCCTTCTTCCCGATGGAAAGCTCCCGGTCCAGCTGCTGCGGGAGCTTCTCTCGCGGCTCGCCATCGACGACGTCCGGGTGAAGGTCGGGCCCGCCGTGGGCGAGGACGCGGCGGCAATCGATCGCGGCGATCACTATCTTCTCCTCGCGGCCGATCCCATCACGTTCCTCCCACGGCGCATCGGCTGGTACGCGGTCCAGGTGAACGCGAACGACATCGCCGCCATGGGAGGAAAGCCGCAGTACTTCCTCTCGACCATCCTCCTCCCCTCGGGCCAGGCCACGGAGGAGATGGTGCGCGAGATCCTTACGGACATCGCGGGCGCCTGCCGAGAGCTCGGATGCCTCGCCGTCGGCGGCCACACGGAGGTTACGGGCGGCATCGACCGGCCCATCGTCGCCGGCGCGATGGTCGGGGAAGTGGAGAAGGACAAGCTCCTCACCTCCGCCGGGGCCCAGCCGGGGGACATGGTGCTCGTCACCAAAGGCATCGCCATCGAGGCGACGGCGATCCTGGCGCAGGAGCGGGCGCGCGAGGTGCGGGAGTCCTTCGGCGAGGAGTTTCAGAGGAAGTCCGCGGCATTCCTCACCGACCCCGGGATCTCCGTCGTTCCCGCGAGCGCCGCCGCGGTCGAAGCCGGAGGGGTCACCGCGATGCACGACGTGACCGAGGGCGGAATCGCCGGCGCCCTCTGGGAAGTGGCGGAGGCCTCGAACGCCGGGATGGTGGTGATCGAGACCGAGATCCCTCGGTTCTGGGAGTCGACCCGCATCGCCGAGAGATTCCAGATGGACCTTCTCGGAGCCATCGGCTCGGGGGCCCTGGTTCTGACCGCGCCGGCACCCGCGACCGAGAGTCTCATCGCCGCCATGGCGGAGAAAGGGACCGACGCGTTCGTCATCGGCCGCGTCGTCGCCAAAGGCCAGGGCGTCGTCATGATGCGGGGGAAAGACCGGCTTCCGCTTCCGCGCTTCACTACCGACGAGGTCGGGCGGGTGCTGTCGGAGCCGGCGAAAAGCCCGGCGGAATGATGTCTCCCGCCGCCCGTCTGGCGCTCACCGCTTCCGGATTCTTCCTCCTCACGGGTCTCGCGACCGGCGTCTGGAAGTACCGGCGCATCATGACGAGCCCGGATCACAGAGCCCCGGTCTACGTGGACATCGCGCACCGCGCGGCGCTTCTCTACAGCTTCGCCGCTCTGGTGATGATGAAGCTCGTCGAGTACTCGCCCTACTCGAACGCGGTCCAGATGTGGGCCACGGCGGTGCCGCTGTTCTTCTTCGCCGCGGCCCTCGCGAGCTACGTCTATCACGGCTTTGCCGAGGACACCGAGAACCAGCTCGCGGAGAGGAGCTTCGTCTCCACCTGGGGGATGGCCCTCCTCATCGCCGGCGAGATCGGCGGGGTCCTGGTGCTTTTCTGGGGCTTCGTCTCGACTGAAGTGCTTTGAAAAAGATTCTTCCGTTCGCCGCCGTCGCCGTCCTGCCGTTTCTTCTCTACTGGAAGCTCTTCCATCCCGACCCCGACGAACGGCAGATCTTTCGAGGGGATTTCCTCAACCAGCACTACGTCTGGAAGAGCTACGCGCTCTCGCGGGTGAAGGCGCTCGAGCTCCCGCTCTGGAATCCCCATATCCTCGGCGGCGAGGCGTTCCACGCGAATCCGCAGGTCGGGATCTTCTACCCTCCGACGTACCTCCTCCTCCCCTTCCACTCGGACGGCCGGGTCTCCTACGCGGCGCTCGAGGCCTACCAGCTCCTGCACCAGGCTTTCGCCGGCGTGGGAATGCTGCTCTTCCTGCGCTCCCTCGGCGTGGGAACTATGGGCGCCCTCGCCGCCGCGGTGGTTTTCATGTTCACCGGATTCTTCACCACCCCGGGGCATCAGGCGATCGTCCTCACCGCGAGCTTTCTCCCCTGGGTGCTCTTCTCCATCAAGCGCTTGTTCGAGCGCGCCAGCCCTTGGCGTTTCGTCGTTCTCGCGCTCGCGGTCGCGATGATGATCCTCGCGGGCCATCCGCAGGTGGCTTACTACGGAATCCTCCTCGCTTGTGCTTTCTCCCTGTTCGAAGGCGGATTTCGCGCCAGCGTCACCCGATTCCTCCCCGCCTTGGTCCTCGGGGTCGGCGTCGCCTTCGTCCAGCTCCTCCCGACGTACGACCTCGCGTCGGAGTCGAACCGGGTCGAGCTCGGGTACGAGTACTCGACCTCTTTCGGATTCTCGCCGTACTTCCTCTCCGCCGTCCTCGCGCCTCGCGGGCAGGTTCCACTCCCCGGCCAGGACCCCGCGGCCCCGCTCCACGTCTACGCCGGCATCGGGACGCTCCTCTTCGCGTTCCTCGGCGTCGCCTTCTCCAAGGAGCGCGCCCGGATCTTCTTCTCCGCGGCCGCCCTCTTCGCCCTGCTGATGTCGTTCGGCAAGGACTCTCCCATCTACGACTTCTTCTACGCCGCGCTTCCCGGTCTCGGAAGTTTTCGCGTGCCCTATCGCCTCCTCGGAGTCTGGACCCTGAGCGCCTCGGTCGTCGCCGGTCTCGGCATCGAGGCGATGGCGAGCGCGACGCGCAAGGACCGGCTGCGGCTCCGGAGCGTCGCCCGGGGAGCTTTCGTCGCTCTACTGGCGCTCTGGCTCTGGGCCGCGCTGGTCCATACCCGTCTACTCACCAATGCCGGAAATCTCGAGCCGCGCGACGTGGAGCGGGTGGTGGGCTCGGCGCTCTGGGCGGCGCTCCTGGCGGCGCTTTTCTTCCTCCTGTTTCTCCTCTTTCTCTGGCGCCGGCACGATCGTTACGCGCTTCCCGCGATCGTCGGGCTCCTCGCTGTCGACATGGCGGCGTTCGTCAAGGACCGAGCGCAGCACCCCTACTCGACGCTCGCGAGGGCCGACGAGCGTCTGGTCCACCGGTTCCTGAAGGCACAGGGGCCGAAGAGCCGCTACGCCACGCCTTCGAATCTCGAGAGCTACGCCATGCTCTTCGGGACGGAGTTCGCGGGCGGGCACGCGTCGCTGGTCGACTCCCGATACCACGCGCTTCTCGACCGGGCGAGCACCAGCGGGAACGCGCTCTCGATCCTGAACGTCAAGCTCGTGGTCCGGCGCGATCCGGCGTCGGCCTACCCCTGGTGCGGCGCGCGCTATGCGTCGCCTCTTCCGATCCTCGATCTGCCGCCGGATCTCGCTCCGGCGAAGCTCGCGATCTCGCCTCCGATCGAGGCCACCCGGATCGTCTTCTACTGGACGCCGCTGGATTCCGGGGGAACCGGGATCATCGAGATTGCGGGAACCTCCCACTCTCTGGTGAAAGGCCAACCCCTCGCCGTCGATTTCGCCGAGCCTCAGGCGCTCTCAGAGCTCCGGGTTCTCGTGGACGAGGGCAATCCCGGCATCCGACTCGACGAAATCGAAGTGGATCTCAACCCCATCGGCCTCAGGTCCGATTTCCTCGAGATCGACGGCATGAGCATCAACCTCCATGCCCTGCCCCGCGCCTACTTCGTCGTTCCCTCCCAGGTGCCGAGCGAGATCCAGACCGTGGAGAGCCTTAGTTGCTGGAGCGTGCACCAGGGTATTCAGGTGATCGACCCCGACACCGGTCAGGGAGCCTCGGGGTTCTTCCGGAAAGACGCGGCCGAGGTCGTGGTTTACGAGTCGGAGCGGGTCGAGATCGCGACCGACTCGCCGAGGGACGGATTCCTCGTCTTGTCCGACACCTACCGGCCGGGCTGGTCGGCCCTGGTCG
>DAISKN010000545.1:0-5026 GCA_036820975.1 Acidobacteriota bacterium
GCGCTCGTCGACGCGGGAGGGCGCGTGGTTCAGGAGACGAGGCTCTACGACCCGGACGCGGACGAGACCCATCCGATGAGGAGCAAGGAGGAGGCCCACGACTACCGCTATTTCCCCGACCCCGATCTCCCGCCTCTCAAGCTGAGCGCATGGATGGTGGACGAGATCGCGAAGGCACTTCCCGAGCTTCCGAAGGCGAAGCGCGAGCGGTTCGAGGCCGAGCTCGGACTCCCGGCGTACGACGCCTCGGTCCTCACGAGCTCGCGCTCGCTCGCGGACTACTTCGAGGCCGCGGCACGACGCTCGGGAAACCCCAAGGCGACGAGCAACTGGGTGATGTCCGACGTCCTGCGGAAGCTGAAGGAGTCCCCCGTCGCTCTGGAAGCGTTCCCCGTTCCGCCGGACGCCCTGGGCGAGCTCGTAGGGCTCGTGGACCAGGGAAAGGTGAGCGGGAAGATGGCCAAGGAGGTCTTCGAGAAGATGTACGACTCGGGTGAGCCGGCGGCGAAGATCATCGAGCGCGAGGGCCTGACGCAGATCTCCGACCCCGCGGCGATCGAGGGGATCGCGCGGACGGTGGTCGAGGCTCACCCCGATCTCGTGGCTCAGTACCGGAGCGGAGAGGAAAAGGTCCTGGGATTCTTCGTGGGCCAGGTCATGAAGGCGACCCAAGGCCAGGCGAACCCGAAGCTCGCGCGCGAGATGCTCGTCCGGATCCTCACGGTGACGAACGCTTGATCCAGACGTTCCACGTCTCGAAGCAGTACAGCCGCGAGAACGTGGCACTGACCGACGTCACCCTGGAGATTGACAAGGGCGAGTTCGTGTTCCTGACGGGACCGAGCGGCGCCGGCAAGACGACGTTCCTGAAGCTCATCTTCCGGGAGGAAACGCCGACGTCGGGACAGATTCTGGTGAACGGCCGGAACGTCTCCGCCATTCCCGAGTCCAAGATTCCCTACCTGCGGCGCGACATCGGCGTGGTCTTCCAGGACTTCAAGCTCCTCCGGCGAAAAACGGTCTTCGAGAACGTCGCCTTCGTTCTGCGGGTGATGGGAGTCGACGCGATGGAGAGGAAGCGCCGGGCGTTCCAGATTCTGAAGCAGGTGGGCCTCCACCATCGGATGCACAGCTACCCGTTGCAGCTCTCGGGCGGAGAACAGCAGCGCGTCGCGGTGGCGCGCGCCCTCATCAACGAGCCGGTGCTCCTCCTCGCGGACGAGCCCACCGGGAACCTCGACCCCGATCTCGCCTACGAGATCATGTCGCTCTTCCAGGAGATCAACGCCCGGGGCACGACGGTCCTGGTCGCGACCCACGATCGCGAGCTCATCACCCGGATGGGAAAGCGCGTCATCGTTCTCGAACAGGGACGGGTGGTCGAGTCGTGAGCGCCATCGTCATCGGGATAGCGGGCGGCACGGGCTCGGGAAAAACCAGCTTCGCCATGGCGGTCGCCGCCCGAGTGGGAGCCGATAATGTCGCGCTCCTCTCTCAGGACGCTTACTACCACGACCCGTCGCACCTCCCGTTCGAGGAGAGGGTGCTCATCAACTACGACCACCCGCGGGCCTACGACGGGGAGCTCCTGGTGTCCCACCTGGACTCCCTTAAGCGCGGCGAGCCCGTGCCGACGCTCGCGTACGATTTCGTGTCGCACGCGCGGGTGGTCCTCGAAGGATTCGTCGAGACGAGACCCATCCTGCTCCTCGAGGGCATCCTCATCCTCGAAGACCCGCGCCTTCGCGACCGGCTGGACATCAAGATCTTCATCGACACCGATGCCGACGTTCGCGTCTTGAGGCGTTTGAAGCGCGACACTCTCGAGCGCGGCCGCACCCTCGAGTCCGTCACCCGGCAATACCTCGAAACCGTTCGTCCGATGCACCTCGAGTTCACCGAGCCCTCGAAGCGCTACGCCGACCTCATCGTCCCCCAGGGCGCCGAGAACCGGGTGGCTCTCGATCTGGTGGTCGCGCGAATCCAGGAGCTCCTCGCGGACGTTGGCTGATTGCCGTCAGACGTTGCTCGCGAGAAACTTCCTCACCGAGAGCAGGCTCCCCAGAAGCCCCACCAGCATTCCTCCGATCACGATGAAGAGCCAGGTCGAGGGCGGGACGAAGCGGAGCCAGTCCGCGGCCGGCAGGAGCTGGAACGACCGCAGCGCCTCCCTCAGAAGGAACTCGTGCGCGAGGTAGAGCAAGCCGAGCGCCAGCATCCCGCCGAGCCCGCCCTGGAGGATCCCTTCGACGAGGAACGGCCCCCGGATGTAGGCGTGGGTGGCGCCGACGAGACGCATGATGCCTATCTCGTCCTGCCGTCCGTACACGGTGAGCTTGATGACGTTGAAGATGGTGAAAACCGAGGCCAGGACCAGCGCGGCGCCTACCGCGAGCCCCAGCACCTGCGAGAGCTCGATGATGGAGGAGAGGCGCTCGATCCAGAGAAGATCGTAGTCCGCCTCGGAGACGCCGGAAACCGCCTCGAGTCGGCGCGCGAACGTGCGGACCTGTTCGGGCGCCCGATAGGCCTCGGCGACGTCCACTTCGAACGAGGCGGGGAGCGGGTTCGTCTCCAGCAAATCGGGAAGGGCCTCGAGCTCGGGGAAGTACTCACGGAACCGGGAGACGGCGGCATCCCTGGATATGTACTCGAAGGACTCGGCCTCGGGGCTTTTCGCGAGGAGCGTGCGCAGCGTCTCCTCCTGCTCCGCGGTCGCCTCCGGCTCGAGATAGAGCGTGAGCTGGACCCGGCTCGCCCATCCTTCCATCAGCTGGTTGAGGTTCGCGGAGATCGAGAGGAAGATCCCGAGGATGAAGAGCGACACCGCGATGGTCGCGATCGAGATCAGGTTGACGAGTCGGTTCCGCCAGAGCTCGACGACCGCCTCCTCGAGGGAGTAGCCGAGCGCTCGAAGGAGTTTCATGCTCGGGAGAACATTCTATCCTCTCCAATCGAGGAGGGAGGAGATCAAAACTCGTAGGTTCTTCCCTGCTCGATGAGCTCCACTCCGACGAGACCCATGGCGGCGAGCTCCTTCTCGATCCGCGGCAGGTGGCCGGGCTTGGTATGGGTCACCAGGACCGGCACCTTGCCGGTGAGCTTCCGCAGCTCCGAGGCGAGAATGCGCGGCGTCATGTGTCCGCTCGCCCGCGCTAGGGCGTCGTCGTCGCTGGCGAAGGAGATCTCGGTGATGACGCACTTGAGGCGCTTGTGGGAGGAGGCGACCTCCCAGACGCGCTCCGTCGGTCCGGTGTCGCTGGTATAGAGAATGGCGCCGGACGCGTCCTCGACCAGGATGCCGACCGTGGGAATCAGATGATCGACGGATATGGGAGTGAACGTGAGCCCCGAGATGTGGAACGGGGTCTCGGCTTCGATCTCCTGGAACCGGACCGTGGGCTTGGCCTCCGAAGGAAGCTTCGCGAAATCGGGCCAGAGCTCGTCGTTGAACATGTGGGTCTTCAAGCTCCGCACCACGGGCGCGGTGGCGTAGACGACGATGGGCTCGTCGAGCTGCCCGAACACGTTGTCGAGAAAGAACGGAAGACCGCAGTTGTGATCGAGATGGGTGTGGGTGACGATGACGTGGCGGATGCGGAGCTGCTCTTCGAGCGTGAGCGGTCCGGTCAGACCGCCCGCATCGAGGGACACGGTATCGTTGAGAAGAAAGCAGGACAGGAAGCGGTCTTTGACGCTCCCGCCGGAACAGCCGACCACCCGAAGTTTCATGATGCCGGAGTCGAGTTATCGGGCGACTCTACGTCGCGCGCAGGATGGGCGGCCATTCGGGACGTCCGTTTTGTAAGCCTTCTAAGGTTGGTTCGGCTCTTGAACTTCGAATATATCTACTAAATCAAAGGCGTGTCAACACTTCTGCCGCTGAACGTTTCCAACTGGTCGAATTGGTCCGATTGGGCGGTCGCGGCCCTAGCGGCGTGGAATTTCGCCGTCGGCCTGCTCTCGCTCCGCTCGGCTCTCGGATACCGGGAGTACGCACGGCGGGCGGCCCGGGCACGCGTCGTGGGCGAAAGCTCAGAGACCCCCGCGGTCGGCCTCATCGTTCCCTGCTGCGGCGCCGAAGCGGGACTCGACGAGAACCTGGGGGCGCTCCTGGCGCAAGACTACCCGAGCTTCTCCGCGCGCTTCGTCGTCGAGAGCGCCGCGGACGAGGCCGTGCCGGCCATCGAGCGCGCGCTCGCCCGACATCCCGAAAGAGGCGAGCTCGTCGTCGCCGGCCCCGCCCGGGGTCGTTCCCAGAAGGTGCAGAACCTCCTCGCCGCCCTCGAGAACCCGCCCTCCGCCGAAGTGCTCGTCTTCGCCGACTCGGACGGACGCCCCGAGCCCGATTGGCTGAAGCTCCTGGTCGCTCCCCTCGAGCGAGCCGAGGTCGGCGTCGCCTCGAGCTATCGATTCTACCTTCCCGAGCCCGCGAGCTTCGCGACGCTGCTGCGCTCGGCCTGGAACGCCGCCGTGCTCACGGTGCTCGGCGACCACGACCACAACTTCGCCTGGGGTGGAGCGATGGCCATACGCCGGGATGTATTCGAGCGCATTGGCGTGGCCGAGGCCTGGGAAGGCGCTCTCTCGGACGACCTGGTGATGACCCACGCCGTACGCCGCGCCGGCCTCCGGGTCGAGTTCGTCCCGTCCTGTATCGTCGGCTCGCGCGGCGACATCGGCCTCGTCGAGCTCCTTTCCTGGTGTGCGCGGCAGATCGCCATCACCCGCGTGTACTGGCCCGCGCTCTTCGCGATCGCCGCCGCCACTCACCTGGTCTACGGAGCGTTTCTCGCGCTCGCGATCCTCGAGGGCGCCTTCGCCCTCCTCGGGATCGTGCTGCTTCCCGGCTTGATCGGAGGCGGTCTTCGCGCGAAGGCGATCGCGGAGCTCGCACCCCAGTGGCGGGAAACGATCTCGCGCCACCTCTGGGCTTACTTCCTTCTGGTTCCGGCAGCGGGCATCGTCACTCTCCTGGGAGTGCTCCGGGCGCTCTGGTCGCGGCGCATCGAATGGAGGGGGAAGG
>DAISKN010000546.1:0-5018 GCA_036820975.1 Acidobacteriota bacterium
CGTACGCCAGCTTCTGACCGGGCCGGGAGTAGATCAGCGGCGTCTCCAGATCCGAGGCTTTCCGTTTGGTCCCGTCGGGGAGCGGAACGAGACCATCGCCGCGGCCTTCGAGCAGAAGCCGCTTCAGGTAGCTCAGCCACGGTCCGGGCGCCATTCCGAGCTCGGCGATCGCGTGCGCGCGGACGTGAAGCGCCCTCGTCTCCTCGAATGCGAAGGCGAGGACGGGAATGCCGTGGTCGAGCCTCGCGGCTCTCACGCGAAAATCCGGTTCCTCGAGGAGAACGTCGTCTCGAAGCTCGCGCTCTTCGAGCCGCTCGCGCCCCTTTCGGCCCGCCTGGAGCCGGAAGCGCGCGAGCCTTCCCGGATGCAATTCGTGGACGACGAAGACCGGCCCACGATCGCCGATGCGATCCCAGTGGATGCCGGCGATCATGCCTTCGATGTGATCCGTGAGACCCGGCGGACCGTAGAGCGCGCGCGGCCGCGGCGAGCCGATCGACGAGCGCAGAAGCCAGAGGAACCCGCCGATGTGATCGAAGTGGGCGTGGGAGATGAAGACGTCCGAGACCTGATGGACGATCCGCGCAGGGAGCCTCGCCGTCTCTCCCAGATCGAACAGAAGGCTCCGCTTCCGGTGCCGTAGGCGGACGTGCAGCAGGGGGTCGCCGAAGATCCCGTTGACCAGGAGGGCCTTCGCGGAGGCGAGGGTCATGAGGGGAGGTCGCAGCTCCACGGCGCCGGCGCCGGCCCTCAGGTCGGAAGCGCTCTCTTCCTCCCCACCGCGAACGCCGGGCCGCGGCTCGATCGGCGGATCGGTCGAAAGGTGCCCGCGGGAATCGCGACGCGCATCGCGCACGAGAAGAGATCGCGGCTCCCCGGACGCCCGGGAGCGCACGCGCGCTCGCAGGACTCCGTTCCCGAGTGAAAGAACTTCGCCGAAGCCCAGGGTTTCGCCATGCGCTCCGAGAATCGCGATCTGGCGCCCCGCGAACGCGTTCGAAGCGGTCGGGGGAGGAGGCGCTCCCAGAAGGGGCAAACCCTCGAGAGGAACCTCGATCTCCGACGCGCGCTCGAGAAACTCGTCCCAGAGCCGGGTACGCGCCGTCGCGCGATCGAGAGGCGTCCCCGGCTCTTCGTCCATGTCGAGGACATCGACTCCTCGCGCGGCGAGCTCGTGTCGAAGCCCGCCCAGTCCGCCGAGGGAGAGTACGGTTTTGGTGTCGAAGGTCTCGGCGAATCCCATCAGGAGCTCGGATGCGCTCATTCCCCGGGTCAGTCCGGGGACTTCCAGCAGGACGGGGCCTCGCGGGGAGTCGTCGAGAACGCGCCGACAAGCGAGAAGAAGGGGAAGGCGGAACCGAGCGGCGTCGAGAGTGCAGAGCGGCTCGATGCGCTCGAGCGCCCAATCGCCTTCGGTTCGCCGGAGGCGCGTTGCCGCGCCCGGAGGTCCGAGAAACGGAAGGCCGAGATCGGCGGTGACGACGACGGTTTCCGATCCGAGTCGTTCGAGCTCTCCCGCGATCTCGTTCAAGAGCCGGCTGCGCTGAGCGCGCCCTCCTCCCGCGACGAGCACCGCCGAGTGGCTCTGGAGGATACGCTCGGCGAGAGACGCCATGAAGTTGGGTTCCGGTGAACTACTGTACCAGAGTGTCGCGGGAGTTCGAGGCGGTTCGCATCGGACGCGGCAGGGCACGTCGAGCCGAGGCTCCGCGGTCGGAAGCTCGTCTCTACGGGTATGGGGAGCGACGAGGCCGGGCCCCGCTACTCCTCATCGAGATTGAACTCGAGGCGCGCATTGGCGACGACCTCCCTCAGCGCGGTTCGACAGGCGTTCGCGACGACGCCGGGCATCCAGTTGCAGCCGTCTTTGTCGGGCCGCGGCCGGCGAAGGACGCCTCCGAGCGTGCAATCCTTGCCGTTGGGGAGCTGCCGCATCCGCTCGGTGAGGATCCTCGTGAGCTCCGCCCTGGAAACGAACTGACGCGGCGTTCGGTGCTTCTCCAAGCTGGCCCCGCTATCGATCTTCGAGGAATTCGTCCACCGCGTCTATTGGTGGTGTTGCGGATGGGGAAATTGCGTGGCTACGCCGAGCTCTGCTCGCCTTGGGGAAGTCCGTGGACCAGGGCGGCGTGGCCTCGCGAACCCTCGGCCTCGTCCACCTGCGCGCGAGCCAGATCAACGGCTGCAGCGTCTGCGTCGACATGCACTCTGAAGAGCTCGGGAAGTCGGGCGAGACCGACGAGCGGATCCTCGCGTTGGCGGCCTGGCGAGGTCTCTCTCGAACTCCGCGCTGCCATGGCTCAGACGCCGGCCGAAGATTTCGCTGTCTATCGCTCCGTCCTCGAGAAGTGGATGCGCTCGGAGGAGGACGCTTCGCGCATGGCCGAGCCCGGCGCCCGGCCAGGGCATGCGGGGAGCGCTCCCGCTCACGGCTTAGATACCGGCTCGCGCTTTCCAGATCGTTGGCGCGAGCCTCGTCGACGACCGCCAGCTCCAGCCCAGACTTCCTCTCGAGAAATGCGGGAGAAACTAGATCGGCATCACCAGGTTGACCCGAGGATGGCGTGGGAAGCGCCGCAGCGGCCCAGTATCTCGTTCGCCCGTGCCAGGTCTTCTTCGGCCTGTCCGGCCCGGCCCGTCTCGCGGCGGACACGGGCGCGGTCGGAGAGAGCGCGGACGAGCTCGATCGCGCTCTCGCAGGCTTCGAATCTCTGGACGGCGTCGTCGAGCGCCGTGAGCGCCTCCTCCGTTCGGCCCTCCCGGGCGTGAAGCAGGCCGCGCACCCGCAGATTCTGCGCGAGACGATGCTCGGCCTTGGTCTCCTCGGCGAGAGTCCGATGCGCGTCCAGAGCGGCCCGCCCCTCATCGAGGGCCCCTCCGCGGACCAGCCCTTCCGAAAGCCCGGCTCCGTGGACCAGCGCCGCTCCCCTGGAACCGCTCTTCTTCCAGAACTCGACTCCCGCGCGCGATTCGGCAGCCGCCTCCTCGAGGCGGCCCTGGCGCAGCAGTACGTAGACCAGGTGCTCGCGCAAGGTGATCTGATGCCCGACGAGATTGCGCTCGTCCGCCTCGCGCTTCGCCCGGGTCGCCTGCTTCTCGGCTTCGTCCAGCCTGCCGAGATCGGCGAGGCAGAGGGCGTAGCAGCCGCGCAGAAAGAGCTCGAGGCGACGGTCGCCCGTTCGCTCGCAGTACTCGATCCCCCGACGGCAAACCGCGGCGGCTTCCTCGAGACGACCGAGCGCGTGGAGGGAGAACGCCCGGAACTGCGCCCAGCCGTAGCGCTCGCCGGCATGCGCCTCCAGAGCGAGAGCCTCCTCGCGCTCGTTGAAGGCAACATGCCGGTGCCACCATCCGCGGTAGTAGCTGTTCTCCGCGAGGAACTCGCAGCCGAGCATGACCCCGGTGGGCCTGTTCTTCGTCTCGCCGATCTCGATGCAGCGCTCGGCAGCCGAGTCTGACAGGCCGAAGTCGGCGAGGTGCTGGTAGGTGCCCGCCAGAAAACTGTAGAGCCGGCAGAGAAAATCCCAATCGTCCAGAGGCTCCGCGAGCTCGACCGCCTGCCGGTAGATCTCCGCCGCCGGCTCCAGCTCCCCGCGGAGGTGCCGGTAGCGCGCGGCGATCATCATCGCCTGAGCGGTCTCCTGCGGAAGTCGCGTCGAGTCGAGCTCCTTCAGAGCCCGAAGCGCGTGCTCTTCACCGCGGGGGTCTCCCGAGATGACGTAGGCTTCCGCGACTTTGCCGCGGATGCGGTTCTGTACGTCCGGATCTCCCTCCGCACCGGCGATGGCGCGCTCGTGGTGCTCGGTCGCGGCGGGGAAGTCTCCGAAAGAGATGGCAGCGTCCCCCATGGCTTCGTCGAGCCGCTCGACCTCCTCGTGGCGTTCGAGCGCCTCGGCGCACTCGCGCGCGCGCAACATCATCTCCAGCGCTTCCTCCCAGGCAAAGACGTTGAGCGCCGCCTTCGCGGCGCGGTCGGCGTATACCAGCCCTTTCTCACAGTCCCCACTGTGCACGAAGTGGTGCGCCAGGTCTTCGATCGACACGTCCTTTCCCAGATCCTGCAGGCTTTCGAGCCCCTGAGCGATGGCCAGGTGCAGCCGTCTCCTGCGAACGGGATTCAATTCGTCGTAGAGCACCTCGCGAATCTTGTCGTGGGTGAAGGCGAACGACTCGCCGCGGCCGGCCGCGATCAACTGCGCCGCCGCGCCCTCGTCCAGCGCGTCGAGGAGCTCGTCCTCGGCCTTGCGCGCGATCGCCCGGAGCTCGCCGAACTCGAAGCGCTTTCCCAGTACGGCAGCGGTGCGCAGGACCTCGCTTCCGGACTCGCTGATGCGCTGGAGGCGGCTCCCGATCGCGGCTTTGACGCTCTGCGGCAGGACGAGCTCGCCAGTTTTCTGCCGGCGCCAGGCCGTCCCCACGTGGATCAGGTGGCCGTCCGCGATGAGCGCTTTGACGATCTCCTCGACGAAGAATGGATTGCCCTCCGTCTCGTGGTGGAGCGAGGCCGCGAACTCCTCGGAGATGTCTTCGTGGCCGAGCAGCGTCGAGACCATGAGCGCCGTATCTTGCCGGCTCAACCGTTCGAGCCGGAGACGGGTCGCGAGGCGCTCCCGGTTCCAGTCGACGACGGCTCTCGAGAGCGCATGCGTCCGGTCGAGCTCGACCTCGCGGTAGGTTCCCAGGAACAGGACCCGCTCGGCGCTCAGGTGCCGCAGCAGGTATTGCAGGAGCGCGATGCTCCCGTGATCGGCCCATTGCATGTCGTCGATGAAGAACAGGAGCCCGTTTTTCCGCGACAGCCGACCGAGAAGGCGCGCCCCGTGGTCGAATAGGCGCAGTCGCTCTTCCTGCGGGGGGAGCGATGGAGGGGAGGGAAGCGGCCCGAGCCGCGACTCGATTTCCGGGGCGAGCAGCGCGAGATCGGCCGCGCTGTCCCCGAGGAGCGCGCGCAGCTCGTCGTCGCCGCGCTCGCGCACCAGCCGGCGAAAGGCCTCGACGAAAGGCAGGTACGGAGTCGT
>DAISKN010000547.1:0-5013 GCA_036820975.1 Acidobacteriota bacterium
AATCCGAACCCTCGCCGCGATCCTGGCTCTGGCTTCGATGGGCTGTGGCGCGGCCCAGACCGCCGTCTCCGACAAGCCCGAGACCCCGTTCAAGCTCGCGACCTACGAGGGCCGCGTCGGTCTCGTTCTCGGCGAGACGATCCTCGACATCGGCGCCGCCAACGAGCACCTCGTTCGCGAGGCGGGCCTTCCCCCGCTCGAGATCCCGAACGAGATGCGGGCCCTCATCGAGAGCTACGACCGTGTGAAGCCGCGCCTCTACCAGATGGCGAATTTCTTCAATGGCAAGACCGACGGGCTCGCCTTCGCCGAGGACGCGGGGTCCGCCAAGATCGAAGCGCCCATCCAGTACCCCTGGAACCTCTTGATGGCGGCGGCGAACTACCAGTCCCACGCGGCCGAGATGGACACCGCGGTCAAGGTGAACACCGATACCGAAATGCCCTTCCTGTTCGCGAAATCTCCCCGCTCCTGCATCATCGGCCCCGGCGAGCCCTATTTCATTCCCGAAGGCCGCGAGAGCATCGATTGGGAGGGAGAGCTCGGTGTGGTGATCGGAAAGCCCGCCCTCGAGGTCCCGATCGAGAGCGCCCTCGACTACGTCTTCGGCTTCACCGTGGTCTACGACGTGAGCGATCGCGGTAGACAGGCGCGCGAGAACCCCATCTTCCAGGGACCCGACTGGTTCTCGGGAAAGAGCCGCGACCGCGCCGCCCCCATGGGGCCCTACATCACGCCCATCGAGTTCCTGCCGAACCACGCGAACCTGAGGCTCGTGACCAAGATCAACGACCGCGTGGTCCAGGACGGAAACACCAAGGACCTGATCTACGACAGCCGCCGCCTGGTGTACCACATCAGCAACATCCTCACGCTTTACCCAGGCGACGTGATCGGCACGGGAACACCCGACGGCGTCGGCGCGGGGCGAAAGCCCCCGGAGTTCCTGAAGCCGGGCGACGTGGTCACCGTCGAGATCGAGGGCATCGGAACGTTGACGACGCCGATTCAGGCGTCCCAGCCGGCGTCTTGACGGTCTGAGGAAAGAAGCAGGGCGGCCCGAGACTAGCGAACCGCCCTGCCCTTCCCCTTCTCCAGCGTGATGAAGCGGTCGAGCGGGCATCCGGGATAGCTTTCCCTCGTCCCATCGGGCCAGAGCACTTCGATTCCGTCCGCGGCGGCGGCGCCCGGGATTCCGAAGTGCGCGCGGGGATCGTTCGAAGAGAGATAACTGAACCCGGGGTCCGCGATGCGCAGGTACTTCCTGCCTCCGGCGGTCACGGTGATCCGGGCGCCATGGGAGTCCCTCTTCCGAGCGGGCTCATAGGCTCGGACGAGAAGCCACTTTCCCTTTTTGGGGGCGTCGTTCCTGAAGAGACGCGCCGGCCCCGATGTGTTCGTCACCAGCAGATCGAGGTCGCCGTCGCCTTCGACGTCCCCGAGCGCGAGCCCCTTGCTCACCTCCGCCCGCGCCGTGAAGTCGCCGGCCCTGGCGCTGGCGTCCGAGAACTTGCCGGTACCGTCGTTCTCGAGGAGCAGAGCCGGCTCGGCGTAAGGCTTCCAGTGCTCCGGAACGACGGCTCCGGGGATGGGAGTCCCCTTCCGGACCCTTCCGTTCACCACCGCGATATCGAGGTCGCCGTCGTGGTCGAAGTCGAAGAACACCGTGCCGAACCCGGTGTACTTCACGCTCGGGGCCGCCAGGCCCCGAGCCGCCGTCAGGTCCTCGAATCCTCCCGCGCCGTCGTTCACGTACAGGGTATTCGTCTGGTTCTGAATGTGCGTAATGTAGAGGTCGATATCCAGATCGGAGTCGATGTCCCCCGCGATCACTCCCATGCTCGCTTCGGGCCGTCCCATCCCGTCGACCGCCAATCCCCGCAGGAACGCGTCGTCCGCGAACTTTCCGTTCCCCTGGTTCACCCAGAGCTGGTTCGCCTCTCCGTCGTTCGCGGCGTAGAAGTCCGGACGGCCGTCCGACGTGAGGTCGAGGCAGAGAACGCCGAGCCCGGGGGCGGCGATGGACGCGATTCCGGAAGAAACGGACACGTCGGTGAAGGTCCCCTTCCCGCCGTTGCGGTAGAGCACGGGCCTTTCGTAGGCGAAGCTCTGGGGGCTGCAGTAGTCGGGACTGCCGTCGCCGGCAACGCAGGCCTTGGCGACATCCTTCACGTAGTGGGTGACGAAGAGGTCGAGAAAGCCGTCGCCGTCGTAGTCGCAGAACGCCGCCGACGCGGACCAGACGCTCTCGGCAATGCCCGCACTGCCGGTGACGTTCTCGAAACTGCCTCCGCCGAGGTTGCGGTAGAGCTCGTCCGGTCCGTAATTCGCGACGTAGACGTCGACGAGACCGTCGTTGTCGTAGTCGCCGACGGCGACCCCGGTGCCGTAGCCGGTGCCCCCGAGCCCCGAGGAGGCCGTTACGTCGGTGAACCGCCCCCCCGCATCCTGCCGGTAGAGACGGCTCGTCCCCCGGGTCGAGGACTTCGAGCCGGGAAGGGGGCCGCTTTGCACGAGGTAGATGTCGAGGTCGCCGTCGGCGTCGAAGTCCAGGAAAGCGCCCCCCGCGGCCATGATCTCCGGGAGCCGGTACTGGCCCTCGTTTCCCGCCTGGTGGACGAAATCGATTCCCGCCTCCCGCGTGATCTCGGTGAAAAGCTGCGCGGCGAGCGCGAGTGCCGGGAGCATCGGGCGCGATCGTCCTTCGAGCCGCGTATCGGTGTCAAACCGCGGGGCTTGCCCGGCTTCTCCGTGGAACGGATAATCGCCGGGACCATGAGACGGACGGTCGCGCTCTCGCTTCTCGTCACCCTGGGCGCCTGCCGGCCGAGGCCTTCGGTCGAGCGCGTCGTGCTCATCAGCATCGACACGCTCCGGGCCGACTACGTCCGCCCCGAAACGACTCCGAACATCGAAGCTCTCGCCGCCGAAGGCGTCCGGTTCGAGAGGGCGCTCTCCCCCGTGCCCCTCACCCTTCCGGCGCACAGCTCTCTTCTCACCGGCGCCCTTCCCCCGAGGCACGGAATGCACGACAACCTGGGCTATCGGCTCTCCGACTCCGAAGTCACGCTGGCCGAGGTATTGAAGGAGGCCGGATTCGCGACGGGGGCCGTGGTCTCGAGCTTCGTCCTCGATTCGCGGTTCAACCTGAGCCAGGGGTTCGATACCTACGACGACGACTTCATCGAAGAGCACAAGATCGCGTTTCTCTCCGAGCGGAAGGGAGACGAGACCACCCGCGTCGCCCGGGCGTTCCTCGAGGGGCACCGGGACGATCCCTTCTTCCTCTTCATTCATTATTACGACCCCCATGACGACTACTCGCCCCCGGAGCCTCACCGGGGCCGCTTTGCCTCCGATCCTTACGCGGGGGAGGTGGCCTTCGCCGACGCGCAGATCGGCGAGATCGTTTCGATTCTGAAATCGCTCGGTCTCTACGATTCGACGCTCCTCGTCGTCACCGGAGATCACGGCGAGATGCTCGAGGAGCACGGCGAAGGAACGCACGGCTACTTCATCTACCAGGCGGCGCTCCGCGTTCCCCTCGTCGTCCGCCCGCCGGGCCTCTCCTTGCCCGCCAGGGTCTCGGAGTGGGTGAGTCTCATCGACGTCGCGCCGACGATCGCCGGCCTTCTCGGGGTCGCGTCTCCTCCCGGCTCCCAGGGGCGGGACCTCTCCCCGCTCTGGACCAGCCCTCAGGTCCGCTGGGAGCGGCGATCCCTCTACAGCGAGAGCGTGACCCCCAATCGTTACTACGGCGCGAGCCCGCTCTTCGGCCTGGTCTCGGAGAACTGGAAGTACATCCATGGCCCGCGGCCCGAGCTCTACGACCTCGGCGCCGATCCAGGCGAGTCGAAGAACCTCTACCAGGAGAACCCCCTCATCGCCCTGGGAATGAAGCAGGAGATCGAATCGACGCTCGCGGAGAAGAGCGGCGCCCGGACGGCAGGACTCGATCCGGAAGCACTGCGGAGACTCTCGAGCCTGGGCTACATGGCCGCGGGATCGTCGCCCCCCTCGATCGAGCTCGATTCCGGGGGCGACGACCCGAAGGACTGGATCGCGTTCTACCGGAAGCACCAACGGCTCGAGGACCTGGTGAACCGGGGGGTGCACGACGAGGCGCGGGAGCTCGCTTTCGAGATGCTCACCGAGCGCGCGAGCTTCGCTGCGGGCCACCTCCAGCTCGCCCGGATCGCCACCGAGGAGCGAGACCTCGCGAATGCGCGCAAGCACTACGAGAGCGCCCTCGCCATCGACCCCGGGAACACCGCGGCGCAATACAACCTGGCCAATATCCTGGCGGAGTCCGGAGAGCTCCACGCCGCGATCGAGCGATACCGCGAGGTGGTCGAGCTCGATTCGACCTTCGAAGAGGCAAAGTCCCGTCTGGCGCAGCTTCTCGCCCGAACGGGCACCGGAGCGGAGGCCGTCGATTTCTTTCGCCGGGCGGTCGCCCGGAATCCCGGGAACGCGGAAGCTCAGGGCGAGCTTGGCCGCGCGCTCCGTGCCAACGGCAAGATCGACGAAGCCCTTCCGCACCTGGAGCGCGCCGTCGAGCTCGAGACCGACCCGCGTCTGCGCGCGGCCGCCCACGCCAACTACGGAGTCGCCTTGAGGCAGGCGGGCCGGGCGGACGAAGCCCTCGCGCAATACGAGAAAGCGCTCGTGCTCGATCCGCGTCTCGCCGAAGCCCACAACAACCTCGGAAGCCTTCTCGGAGCGCGCGGCCGCCTGGAAGAGGCACTGAGTCATTTCCGCGAAGCCGTTTCGTCGGATCCGCGCCACGCCGAGGCGCGGAACAATCTGGGACTCGCGCTCCGGATGAAGGGCGAGCGCCAGGAGGCGCTGGTTCAGTTCCGGGAAGCGATGAAGCTCCGTCCGGACTGGCCTCAACCGATGAGCGAGGTCGCATGGCTTCTGGCGACGAGCCCGGATCCCTCGATGCGGAAGCCCGGGGAAGCGGTCCGCCTCGCGGAAACAGCGGCGGAGCTCACGTCGAAAGGCGAGCCG
>DAISKN010000548.1:0-5013 GCA_036820975.1 Acidobacteriota bacterium
GAAGGTGTCGCGGAGCTCGGCGTAGGAGTCGAAGGTCAGAGGGTTCTTCTTCTCCGGACGGTCGAGGGTGACGGTGGCGACAGGCCCTTCGACCTCCCACCGAAAGTGTTTTGGCTGAAAGCTCGCGAGCTTCATGAAGGCTCCGTCAGATGTCGATGACCATTCCCGCGGGGCGCCGCCGGTTGCGCTCGAGCTGCTCTTTTCCCGCGAGGTACTGGTCGGGCCAGGGGAGATCCACCTGCTGTTCCACCGCGGCGTGGAACGTCCAGTAGGGGTCGGCGAGGTGCGGGCGCGCGAGGCAGCAGAGGTCGGCCCGGCCCGCGGCGACGATGCCGTTGACGTGGTCCGGCTCGAAGATGTTCCCCACCGCGAGGGTCGGGATCGAAGCTTCGTTCCGGATGCGGTCGCTGTAGGGAGTCTGGAACATGCGCCCGTAGACCGGACGCGCCTTCGGGCTCGTCTGTCCCGCGGAAACGTTAATAATGTCGACTCCCTCGGCTTTCAGCGCCCGCGCGATCTCGACCGCCTCGTCGCCGCCGACGCCTCCGTCGACCCAGTCCGTCGCCGAGATGCGGACCGAAAGAGGCTTCGCCGCGGGCCAGGCCGAGCGGCAGGCGGCGACCACCTCGAGGGGGAAGCGCAGCCGGTTCTCGATGCTCCCGCCGTAGGCATCGGTGCGCTGGTTCGAAAGGGGAGTGAGAAACGCGGAGAGAAGATACCCATGGGCGGCGTGGATCTCGAGGAGGTCGAAGCCGGCGTCGTTCGCCATCCCCGTGGCGCGCACGAACTGGGAGACGACGCGGTCCATATCGGACCGATCCATCGGGCGGGGGACCTGGTTCTTCGGCGAATAGGGGACGGCGGAAGGACCGAGGATGGGCCAGTTCCCCTCGTCGAGCGGCTCGTTCGCCCCTTCCCATTCGAGCTTGGTCGAGCCTTTGGGGCCGGCGTGTCCGAGCTGCATTCCGATCTTCGCGCGCGTCCATCGGTGCACGTAAGCGACGATCCGCTTCCAGGCGGCGAGGTGGTCCTCGTGGTACATCCCGGCGCAGCCCGGGCTGATGCGCGCGTTCTCGGCGACGTCCGTCATCTCGGTGAACACCAGGGCCGCCCCTCCCATAGCACGCGAGCCGAGGTGAACCAGGTGGAAATCGGAAGGCGTGCCGTTCTCGGCGCTGTACATGCACATCGGGGAGACTACGACCCGGTTCGAGAGCTCGAGGTCCCTCAGCCGGAAAGGAGTGAACATCGGGGGGACCGATTGACCGCCTCCCGAGCGCCGCGAGAACCACGATTCGAAATCCGCCATCCACTTCGGGTCCCGCTTCCTCAGGCTCTCGTGGCTCACGCGCTGGCTGCGTGTCAGGAGCGAGTATGCGAACTGCGGAGGCTCGAGCCGGGCGTAGCGGGACACGTTCTCGAACCACTCGGTGCTGTTCCGGGCCGCGCTCTGGAGCCGCAGCACCTCGACCCTCCGGTTCTCCTCGTAGGCCTCGAGGGCGCCCTCGAGATCGGCGTGGGTCTCGATTCGATCGGCTAGCTCGATTGCGTCCTCGAGCGCGAGCTTCGTGCCGGAGCCGATCGAAAAGTGCGCGGTGTGCGCCGAGTCTCCGAGGAGGACGACGTTTCCGTCGTGCCATCTCCTGTTGCTCACGCGCGGGAAGTTGAGCCAGGCGGAGCCCCTCAGGTGCGCCGCGTTGTCCATGAGCCTGTTGCCGTCCAGAAAGCGGGCGAAGAGCCTCTCCAGGAACCGGTTGGACTCTTCCTTGGTCATGCGATCGAAGCCGAGGCCGCGCCACGTCGGGTCGGTCGTCTCCACGATGAAGGTACTGGTGTCGTCGTCGAACCGGTAGGCGTGGACCTGGACCCAGCCGTGCTCGGTCTCCTCGAAGACGAAAGTGAAGGCGTCGAAGATCTTGTGGGTCCCGAGCCAGACGAACTTGTTCGCCCGGAGCTCGACGTCGGGCTCGAAGACGCTCTCGCGCTCCTTGCGGATCTTGCTGTTGATCCCATCGCAGCCGACGACCAGGTCCCGTTCGCCCAAGTCCGCGGTTCCGTCGATCTCCTTCTGGAAGTGGAGCCGCACACCGAGCTCCCGCGCGCGCTCCTGAAGAAGGAGCAGCATCTTCTTCCGCGATAGCCCGGCAAATCCGTGTCCGGTGGTGCGGATGCATTGGCCCTTGAAGTGGATGTCGATGTCGTCCCAGTGGTGGAAGGCGCCGAAGATCCGCTCCGCGCTCACCGGGTCGTTTTCCTTCAGCTTTCCGAGTGTCTGGTCGGAGAACACCACCCCCCAACCGAACGTATCGTCGGGGCGGTTCCGCTCGTATACGTCGATCTCGTGGGCGGGGTTTCGGAGCTTCGCCGAGATGGCGAAGTAGAGACCCCCGGCGCCTCCTCCGACGCAGGCGATGTTCATCGAGGAGAATTGTATATCAGCGGCGGAGGACGCAGTTTCCTTGCCGGAGGAAGACTCCCGATGGAAACCGGGCGCAAATTCATGACGCGAGACCGCTCAGAGACAGGGATGAATCGGGGACAGGAAGCGCTCGATCGCCTCCGGGTCGGACACCGTGCCCGAGACGTCGAGATCGGCGGGCGCCGCTTCCGGGTCGGGGTCGGGGCCGAGCCAGATCCCGAAGCGGTTCCGGGAGTCGCCGCAGTCGAGGAGGAGGAGCGTCAGGAGTCCTTGCCTCGAGCTTCCGGCGTCGTCGGTGTCGATGGTTCCCCGGTGCGAGACCCAGAGGACGTCGTCCTCCTTGCGGGAGATCCTTCCGTTCGCGATCCGCTCCTCGAGCTCGAGGTCGATTTGGTGGCGGCCGAGCTCGTCGAAGTCATCTCTCCTTCCTTCGAAGAAGTCGCGGATGGCTCGTTGGTCCTGCCCGAAAGCGGGATAGCTCACATAGATGAAGCCGCGGTCGCCGAGCTCCGGTGGGCTGCCGCTCTCGTCCGGCGGGACATCGGAAAGGACGGCCATGTCGAGTAGGAAAGGCACCGAGAGCGCGACGACCGGATGATACCCCTCCGGCATCTCGCTCGCGGCCAGCACGGCGAGCACGTTCTTCGCTCGCGCTCCCGGATCGGCGATCTCCTCTCCGAACCGCCGCGCTCTCTGGACCGCCCAGAATCCTACGGCGACTACGAAGATCGCGATGGCTCCGATTGCTCCGAGGCAGCCGCATCCCACCCAGGCCCAGGCGGGGAAGGCTTTGCGCTCGCTCACGGGTAGATTATCGTGAGCGCGTTCCCCGATTTCAACGTCCGGGGAGGAGGTCGTGATGCAGCGGGAAGTATTACTCTCTCTGGCCGCCCTGGCGGGGCTCGGATCGGCCGGGTACGTCGGGTTTCAGGAGCTGACCCGGTCCTTCGTCGTGAACCTGAAGGATCCTCATCCCGTGGAAGGCACGGTGAGTGTCGACCAGCCGATCCCCCACAGCGCCACCCAAAGTCTCCTCGATGTGGTGGTGGCACCGGCGTCGCGGGACGAACCGAGCCTCTGGACGGAGGCTGGGCTCCTCGAGACCGACGGCTTCAGCTCGGTCGTGCTGAGCCTCCACGGACAGTTCCGTGGAAACCCGAGCGGGCCGGGAGTGATCGGTCTCATCCTGGTTCCGGAGGAGGAGAACATTCTCCGCGCTCTCGGGGAAGGGGAAGTGCACCTCGCCCTGGACGCGGTCGCGGAGACGGTGCCGGATCGAAGCCTTTATTTCAGCGGCTCCCGCGCCGGTCTCGCCATCGCCTTTCCCCGGTATCGCGTCTTCCTTTACAACACCACGGATCGCAGCGCCGCGGTGAACATTTTCGCCTATCTCACGCACTGAGCTATTCGTAGTGCTTCGCCGCCTCCCAGGCGGCTCCGAGCTCGCTCGCGGGTATTCTCAGCCCGCGAGCGATGTAAATGGGCATCTCGTCCCTCCACGTCATGCAGTAGTCGCAGTCGTAGACCGCGACCTCGTCGATCGACTCGTACATCGCTCCGATGTCCCCGGCATCGTAGCCAATCGAGATCAGGACGCCGCCTTCAAGGAGTCGTAAGTCCTCGCGACCCCAGAGGTGATATGAGTTCTGGGGAGACATCACCGGCGGCAGCCGGCCCTTTCCGAAGAGCTCCAACGCGCCGGCGTGTCCGTAGCTGGGTGCGAGGATGACCGCTCGGGCCCGCTCTTCCGCGGAAAGCGACTCATAGACCGGCGTCACCTGGTCGACCAGTTCCTCCCACCCGAAGCGCTCCGCGAGCCACTGGGGGAGCTCCGCTCGTTTGCCGGCTCCCTGCTCGATCTGGGTGTCGATCCCGAGGAAACCGACGAACCGCGACACGCTCTCCGGCCCGAGGAGGGGAAGCGACACCGGCTCGAGGACGGCGCTACCGGCGAGGACCCCCGCGAGGGCAAGCGCGCGGGCTCGCAGGGAACAAAGGACGCTCTCCAGGTGCACCGCGCCGAACGCGAACAGCGCGGGGTAGAGCCCGGTGATGCGGTCCGGCCGGCTCGAGCGAGAGACGATGAGCGTCGCCAGAAGGATCAGATATGCGAGAGCCACGAACCTGAGCTCCGGTTTGCGGCGAAGACAGTAGTAGAGGCCGGCGATCCAGACGGGAAAGGTGACGGGACCCATGAAGAGGATCTGATTCCACACGACCTGAAGCGGCGGTAGCGGCCGATTCTTGAACAGGGTCGCGTTGCGATAGAACTCGAGAGAGGGGAATCCGTTGTCGATCTGCCAGAGCAGATTCGGGAGGAACAGGACGAAGGCCACGGCGCCCCCGACGAGGAGCCACCGCGTGAACAGAAGCCTGCGCTCCGCGGTCAGGGCCAGGCCGACGACGATTCCGGCCGCGAGAAGCACGACGGTGTGCTTGTTCTCGAGCGCGATTCCCGCGAGAGCGCCGAAGACGACCCAGAGCCGCGGCTCGTTTCGCTCGACGAGGAGCACCGCGACGACCAGCATCGCCGTCCAGAGGAGAATCTCGAACGAGTTCATGGAAAAGATGTTGAAGAGTACGAGAAGGACGGG
>DAISKN010000549.1:0-4692 GCA_036820975.1 Acidobacteriota bacterium
GGAGAGGTTCGAGATCGTGGCGAGCGGCGACGACAACGCCAAAGCCCTCCCCCCGACCCCCGAGAACCTCGATGCGGTCGCCGCGGGACGGCTTTACCTGCGCCAGAAGCCCGGGCCACGGAACTCTCTCGGGCTCGTCAAGTTCATCTTCCCCAACCGGGCGAACGTCTACATGCACGGGACGCCGGCGCCCCACCTCTTCGCGCGCACCCGCCGCGACTTCAGCCATGGTTGTATCCGCCTGGAGAATCCAACGGGGCTCGCCGAATGGGTCCTGAGGGACGTTCCTGGCTGGACGCGGGAGCGGATCGACACAGCCATGCAGGCGGAGCGGCCGACGCAGGTCAACCTCCGCGAGCCCCTGAGGGTCGTGATCTTCTACGACACCGTCCACGTCAACTCGGAGAACGTGGTCCACTTCGTCTCCGACATCTACGGCCACGACCGGACTCTGGACGAGGCCCTCGAGCGCGGATACCCCTACCCCGAGGAGAGCTAGATTCAGTCCAGAACCACTCCGACGCTCGCGAGAGTTTCCCCTTTCACCGCCGAGGGAACGGCGCGCACGTAGAGCACGACTCCGGATTCCGGCGCCCGAGCTTCGAAGAGAGTCTTCCCGAAAAAGTCAGTCACCGTCCCTATCTTCATCCCCTTCTGCACGTAGGCGCCCCGCGCCACCAGGGGGCGGAAGATACCGCCGACGTCGGCGGTGACGCTGTGAAGGGTCGAGATCCAGACCGGGCTTTCGACGGGAGTGGGATCTCCCGGAAGCATCTTCAAGTGGCGCATGACCGAGAGAGTGCCGCGAACGAGCGCGTCGACGTCGTCCCGCATCACTGTCCCCGCGTGACCCGCCTCGACGGTGATCGACGGCTTCCCCCGGGTCGTCGCCGTGTTCTCCAGATAGATGGACGCATTCGGATCCGCGGGTCGCCCCGTCGAGATGACGATGTGATCGAGCCCGAATGCGAGCACCATATCCCGGGATTTCCGGTCTAGCGGCTCTCGGCCGGTCTGACTCCAGTACGAGTACGGGCGCAGACTCTCGTCGAGGTCCCCGCCGTGAAAGTCGATCAGGTGGTCGCTCTGTTCGACGACCTGTTTCGTAATCTCGAACGAAGCCCGCTCGCTCTGCGTGCCGTCCTTGCTTCCGGGATAGGTACGGTTCATGTTCTTGCCGTCGACCGGGTTCAGGTGCGGCACCACCCGGTCGAACGAAGGGGTATTGACGATGGGAACGACGATGACCGAGCCCGCGATCGAGCCGGGCTCGAGAGCGTCGATGAGATCCACGAGCGCAACGATCGATGCGTACTCGGTTCCGTGCGAGCCGGCCACCAGCGCCAGCACCGGCCCGGGCCTTCTGCCGTGCACCACGGCCACGGGAACGCGGAGCGCCGGATCGCTTCCCGCGGAGACTTCGATCCAGCCTTTCGCCGTCTCTCCCCGGGCCGCGGTCGCGGTCCCCACCGATAGCGTGGCGCGATCCTGCGCGGTCACGGTGAGCGCGAGCGCGAGAATCGGGACTACCCCCGAGAGATTCGCAATCTGCTTCATGGCAACACCTCCTGGCGTCTAGGCGAGCAGGGCGAGCGCCCGCTCGAGGACATCTTCCGGTCGAATCACCTTCAAACACTGATTGTCCCCGTCGCACGGCGAGTCCCGATGGTTGTAGGCGGTGAGACAGGGCGAGCACGACAGGTTCGCGAAGAAGCCGGCGGACTTCGGGTCGAGGCTCCCGTAGAGGAGCGGCGTCTCCGGTCCGTAGAGAACGATGCTGCGAATGGGAGTCATCGCCGCGAAATGCCCCGGCCCGCCGTCGTTCGTCACCAAAAGCTCCGCGAAGTGGAACAAGAGCATCAGCTCCCGCACCGTCCGGGTATACCCGGTGAGGTCAAGGGTTCGATCGTCGCCGGCGCCCTCGCGGATAGCGCGAGCCAGAGGCCGATCCTCGCCGAGGCCGATGATGCCAACCACGAAGCCGCGGCTCGTGAGGGCGGAGACCAGCTCCTGGTACGATGCGAGTGGCCAGGCGCGCACCGGGAGCAGGCCGCCCCCGGGATAGACCAGGACCAGACGCGACCCCCGGACCATGGGAAAATCCCTCTCGACGCGCTGTCGCATCTCGTCGAGCTCCCGCCCCCGCAGTCGCAGCGGCTTTATCACGACCTCGTCCTCCCCCGTCACCCGTTTGGCGATTGGCCTTCCTTCTCCCTTCACCGCCTCGACGAGCGTCAGGAACTGACGCGCGATGTGTTGGTAAGGGTTATAGAGGACCGGCCGGTTGAGGAAGCTTCCCCGATAGAGACCCTCCTGTGTGTGGCGCTCGAACCCGACGCGGCGCTTCGCGCCGCTGAGAAACGAGAGGATCGCGCTCACCCTGGAGAAGAGCTCGCAGTCGAGGACGGTGTCGACCCCAAGGCGGCGCAGGGCGCGAATCGAGGCGATAGCGTCTGCCAGAAGGTTGCCCAGGGAATCGTTTCGCAGGGTAAAGACGTTCTCCTCGGGGACGGCCTCCAGGAGGTCCAGGACTTCCTTGTTCTTCCGGAAGACGAGAGCGTGGACCGCGGCGTCCGGATAATTCTCCCGGATCCGCGCGAACATCGCCTGCGCCAGGACCAGGCTTCCCATCTCGGAGAGAAGGATCACGAGAATCCTGCGGGGCGGCGGGGCGTTTCGCGCGTCGTCTCTCGCCCCGGGCAGAATCGACAGCAGCCGGCAGAGAGCAACGCCGACATAGCGGTCGATCCGTCTCTGAGACTCGATCCGCATCTCTAATCCATCAGTGCCGCGGGGCCCCTGTACCTCCGCGGCCTGAAGATGT
Organism: Acidobacteriota bacterium; assembly: GCA_036820975.1. GTDB lineage: Bacteria > Acidobacteriota > Vicinamibacteria > Marinacidobacterales > SMYC01 > DAISKN01. The sequence goes on from DAISKN010000549.1 coordinate 2,825, forward strand.
CGGCGGAGCATCCCCACTTGGCGGGCCGGGCTCCCGCCTTCGCCCTCCCGCCTTCGCCCTCCCGCCTCCGCCCGAGGCTACGGCGGGCCGCCGAAGCTTTAGCGAAGGCGGCCGCTCGCGCAGGTTGCAGATGAATTTCTCGCAACCCGCTAGTCCATCCGGTCGCGGCGATGGCGGCGCACGACGAGCTCCTGCCGCACGAGGAGATCGAGCTCGCGGTGGTACAGGATACGCCACATCTCTTCCCGGGTCTGCCGGGAGCGAAGGTCGAACCGGCGGCCGATCACCCGAAAGGGTCCGTCGATGCCGCCGCCCGGAGGGCGGTGAACCACGACGTGCTGGCCCGAGCTCAACAATCGGCTCGTGGAATCGGCGTCCGCCGGATCATAGCCTTCGATCCGTGCCCCCGGTAGCAGGAACCGGTGCCGCTCGTGGCGCGATATGAACTCCGAGGGAACGTAGACAAGCTTGCCCTGGAGGAACGCGATGCTCTCGGCGTCGTATCGGCCGAGAGGGCCCTCGAAAGGCGCCACCGCCATCGAGATGAGAAGAAATGAAGCGAGAACCATCGCATGGAAAGCGTACCGCGAGACCCTCGGCAACACGATGAGCGCGATCCACAGGGCGAGAACCAGAGCGGGAACGGAGATCTGCCAGGCGGCGTAGCTTCCGGGCGGAAGAACCCCCCGGATTCCGAGCGTCACCCAGAGAACGGCGGCGGTGAAGACTACTCCGGGAACGGCGAACCACCGAACCCAGGCCTCGGGAAAGCTCTTCCAGCGACGCGCGATGAGGATGGCGAGCGCCGGCACGGTGGGAATGAGGTAGTTCTCCTGGCGCTGGCTGGGAATGCTGTAGACGAGGAGGAACGAGAGCACGAGGATCCAGAGCGACTTCTCCTCCGCCGAAAGGGTCTTTCGTTCCTTGAGCGTCGTGATGAGGAGGAGCAGGAGCGGGACGGCGAAGAGTCCCGCGTTTCCGAAGTGGCCCAGCCAGAGCCAGTGGAGAGCGTAGGGGCCGGTGAAGAGCCCTCGAAGGTAACCCTGTCCCTGGAGCTTTCCCAGGTTCTCCTCGAGGACGAAGTGTCGAAATATGCCCGCGGGGTCGGGGTCGAGAAGCGGCCAGAGTCCGAAGACGGCGAGAGCGATGGCGGCCGTCAGTCCGACGTGGAAAAGGCGCCTCCGCCCGGCGAACCAGAAGAGGGCGAGCCCCACCGGAGCGACGAGCGCGAACGACTTGAAGAGACACGCGATTCCGAGCGCGAGCCCGGCGGCGACCCACGCTTGGCGGTAAACGAGGACCAGGGCGAAGCTCAGGAAGACGAAGAACGTTTCGGGAGAGTTGATGAGGAACGGCCGCCCGTAGTGGAAGCTCGAGTAGAAGCCGAGAAACGTGAGGGCGGCGAGCCAGGCAGTCTCCCTCTCGCCACCGAGCTTGCGGCTGAGCCAGAACGTGAGGAGGGCGGTCGCGAACGTGAACGCCACGACGGGAAGTCTCAAGCGCAGGAGCGTCCATTTCGATCCCCAATCGGTGGCGACGATTCCCAGCCAGTAGAGAAGCGGCGGCTTGGTGTTCTCGAGACCGGTGCCGGCCCTCAGCGGAAGCCACGAGCCCCCCTCCGCCGTCAGGCGCGCGATCTCGATGTAAGGCGCCTCATCGCCGATGTGGGGGATGTACAGCCCATCGAGCGACGACAGATAAACGAAGGCGCCGAAGAGCGCGACGGCGGGCGGAAGCCATCGGGCAGTCACTCGGCGCGCAGCGCTTCGATGGGATCGACCCTCGTGGCGCGCCTCGCGGGAAGAAAGCTCGCGGCGAGAGCGGTCGCGCCGAGAAGCCCCGCGACGCCCAGATAGACCACCGGGTCG
>DAISKN010000549.1:4702-5005 GCA_036820975.1 Acidobacteriota bacterium
ACTCACACCAAAGAGTTGACCCGAGAGAAACCGCGCGAGCGCGAGCGACATCAGGAGACCCGCCGCCATTCCGGGAACGACGAAGCGCAGGCTCCCGCCCACCACGAGCCCGACGAGGTCCCCTCCCCCCGCCCCCAGCGCAATCCGCAGTCCCATCTCCGCGGACCGCTGCGACACCGAGTAGGCGATGACCCCGTAGATCCCGAGCGCCGCTAGAGCGAGCGCGACCACGGCGAAGGCCGTGAGGAGGGTCATGCTCAGGCGAGGCAGGAAGACCCAGCGGGCCATCGCCTGCTCCATGGT
>DAISKN010000550.1:0-5004 GCA_036820975.1 Acidobacteriota bacterium
ACCAATGAACGCGCTCGCCCTGGTTCTCCTCGCCGCGGCCACCGTGCCCCGATTCGAGCGGCCGGCGAGTCCGATCGTTCTCGAAGGCCCTGCCCGGCCCGCCGCCTATCTCGAAGCCTCGGGACGGCGCGCGGCATTCCTTGGCCGGGAAGACGGGAGCTTCGAGGCCTGGGTCTATCCGATGAAGATCCTCCGTGGCTTCGAGCTCGCGTTCGAGATCGAGGACTATGCCTCCCCGATTCCCGGCGCGAGCCTCGCGTCCCGCGTGGACGTGCGGCCCGAGGCCTCGACCATCCGCTACTCCCATTCGTCCTTCACCGCCGACGCCACGTGGCTCGTGCCTCTCGAGGAATCGGGCGGCCTCGTTCTTCTCGACGTCGACTCTTCCGGGCCCCTCACGGTCGAAGCGCGCTTTCACACCGAGATGAGGCTCATGTGGCCGGCGGGACTCGGCGGTCAGTACAGCTACTGGGACCGGGAGCTCCGGGCATACGTCATCACCGAGAGCACGCGTCGCCATGCCGCGATCGTGGGGTCGCCCTTCGCCTCCGATCCCATCGAGCAGCCGGCGCACAACCTCCCCGATGCCCCCACCTCGATGAAGATCCCGATCTCGATCGAGACCGCGGTCTCGGGGTTGGTGCCGATCGCGATCGCCGCGAGCGACCAGGGCCTCGAACAGGCGCTCGCCACCTACCGACGTCTTCTCGACGAGACCGAATCGCTCTACCGGGACACGGCCGCCCACTACCTCCGCTTGAACGAGAATATGACCCGCATCGACTCCCCGGACGACGAGCTCGATCTCGCGCTCGAATGGGGCAAGGTCGCGCTCGACAAAGGGTTCGTCTGCAACCCGCGGCTCGGCTGCGGGCTCATCGCCGGGCTCGGTCCCTCGGGCCGGTCGGAGAGGCCGGGATTCGGCTGGTTCTTCGGAGGCGACGCCTTCATCAACAGCTGGGCGATGACCGCCTACGGGGATTTCGAGACCGTGCGCGAGGGCCTGCGCTTTCTCGCGAAACGCCAGCGCGCAGACGGCAAGATGATGCACGAGCTCTCCCAGGGAGCGGACTACATCCGCTGGTTCGAGGACTTCCCCTACGGCTACTACCACGCGGATACGACTCCGCTCTACGTCCTCGCGGTCTCGGACTTCGTTCGCGAGAGCTCCGACCTCGAGTTCGCCCGCGAGATCTGGCCCTCGATCCGGAAGGCCTACGAGTACTGCGCCTCGACGGACGAGGACGGCGACGGTCTAATGGACAACACCCGGGCGGGCCTGGGCGCGGTCGAGACCGGGGCGCTGCGGTCGACGGACGTACTGACCGACGTCTATCTCGCGGCCGCCTGGACCGCGGCGACCCGGGCCGCCTCCGAGATGGCGGGCGCTCTCGGCGAGCGCGATTTCTCGACACTTGGGCTCGCGGCGCACGAGAAGGCCCTCGGCTCTCTGAACCGGCGCTTTCTCGACGACGAGGATCCCGGGATCGCCTTCGCCCTCCTGAAGAGCGGAAAGGCGCAGCCGGAAGTGACGTCCTGGCCCGCGTTCGGCCTCTGGCGCGGTCTCTTCGAGTCGGGACGGCCTTCGGTGGCGGCGGCGCTCGACGCTCTCGCCGGAAGCCGCCTCGGCGCGGACTGGGGCGCGCGCATGCTCTCGAACGAGAGCGCTCTCTACGATCACCAGAGCTACAACAACGGGGCCGTCTGGCCGTTTCTCAGCGGCTTCGCGGCGCTCGCCCTCTACGAGAGCGAGCGCCCCCACGCGGCCTGGTTCTACCTCGAGGGCGCGAAGTCGCTCGCGTTTCTGGAAGGCCGAGGCTACGTTCCCGAGCTCTTCTCCGGCGACCGGGCGAAGCCGGTCGACGCCGCGGTACCCCACCAGCTCTTCTCCACCTCGGGCTTCATCGCGCCCCTGCTTCGGGGGCTCGTCGGGATCGCGCCCGGGAGGCTCACGCCGCGCATCCCCCCGGGTTGGGATCGACTTCGCGTCGAGAACCTGCGTCACGGGGGCGTCTACGATCTCGATTGGTCCCGCCGTCGTTCCGGCAAGGAAACGGTCGAGACGCTGAAGCTCGCTCCCCGGCAAGGGAGTGCCCTTCCCGAGCTCGTCATCGAAAGAAGGCTTCCGCTGGGAGCGAAGCCTCTAGGCGGGGGATCGCCGTCCTTCCATCTGAAGCCCGGACCGCAAGCTCGGAGTCTTTCGCTTCGCTATCGCGGGGGGATCGAGGTCGTGCCGCTCCGCGAACCCCTCCGTTCCGGCGAGCGGTCCTCCCGCCTCCGCATTCTCGACGAAAGGCTCGAGGGCGCGACGTACGTCGCCCGGCTCGAGGGGAGAAGGGGCAATACCTATCGCCTGCGGGTATTGGACGGCGCGCCGCGAGTCATCGAGGTCTCGATCCCGGAGGGTCCGGGTGAATGGGGGACTCACGAGCTGCGGCTCGCAGTCGAGGAGTAATCGCGCGTTCGGCGAAAGCCCGGGTTCGCGATTGAATCGCGGGCTTTTCAGGCGGCATACTAGGATTCAGACTCTCGAACCATCCTTTCTAACCAGAATCTGGGGGAAGTATGAATAGGCATTTCTTCGTGGTCCTGGCTTGCGGTCTCTTTCTCGCGGGCGGCGGTCTGGCCGAGGCGCAGGAAACTCCGCTCTCGCAGCTCGTCGTGAATCTCTTCCAGCCGGAGAGGTTCGTCAACGCCGTGGGCGTCGGTCCGAATCACACCGCGCATTTCCAGCTGAGCGGCGGAACCGGCGGCAACGAGATCCTGTTCCTGAACGCGGCCCTCGTGAATCAGGCGATCATCAGCCAGCTCACCAGCCTTCCCCTGGGGTCCTCGTCCGGAGGCTTTACCTATTCGTTCAACGCCGAAGTGGGCACCTTCGAGCGCACCAGCGACAGCTTCGGACCCTCGCTCGCGGAGAGGGCGCTCACCAACGGCCGCGGGAAATTCAACTTCGGCATCAACTTCCAGAGCTCTTCTTTCGACTCCTTCGAGGGGAAGGACCTCGATTCCGGCGACCTCAAGTTCTACCTCCTCCACAACGACTGCTGCGCCCCTCCGGGAAACGGAATCCTCACGACTCCGGCGTTCGAGGGGGACATCATCGAGTCCTCTCTCTCCATGAGCATCAAATCGCAGTCGGTGCTCTTCTTCCTGAACTACGGGATCACCGATCGGTTCGACGTCTCGGTGGTGGTGCCCGTCACCAGCGTCGACATCGAGGCGACGAACACCGCGAGCATGCAGCGGGTCTCGACCGCCATCAACCCCAACATTCATTTCTTCAACGCCTCGGAACGGGACGCCGTGGTTTTCGCCGACAGCGGCTCGGCCTCGGGCCTGGGTGACATCGCCGTCCGGGCGAAGTGGAACTTCTATCAGGTCGCGGGGGGGGGACTGGCGGCGGGGTTCGAGCTGCGGGCCCCGACCGGAGACGAGGAGAACCTGCTGGGCCTCGGCACGACGCAGGCGAGGCTCTCGTTCATCGCTTCGACGGCGTGGGGTCGCCTGGCCCCGCACTTCAACCTCGGCTACAAGTTCGCGGGGGACCCCCCGGAAACGCTGAATCAGGTCACTTATCCAGAGCTCGTGGGCGTCGACGCGCCCACCAACCCTTCGACGACACGGGAGGTCGACGCCACGCTATCCCTGGATCAGGTGGACATAGCCCCCGACGAGTTCAACTTCGCCGCGGGTTTCGACATCGTCCTCGCGCCCAAGGTCACCCTCGCCGCCGACATCCTCGGACGGCGCCTCATCGACGCCGGCCGACTGCGCGAGTACCCGTACGAGCACCGCTTCCGCGTCGAGGGCTCCGATGGGAACGTGCTCGTGGACGACGGGCCCGTCCGGTCCGTCACTTTCCAGCAGCTCTTTCTCGATCCGGTGAGCGTGAATCAGATCTTCGGAGCCGTCGGAGCCAAGGTCAACGTGGGAAGCACGTTCCTCCTGTCGTTCAACGTGCTCTTCGCGTTGACGAACGAGGGGCTCCGGGACGACATCGTTCCCATCATCGGGTTCGACTACGTCTTCTGACGGGAGGACAATCTCAAGGCTCGCCTCGCTTCTCGCGCGCGAAGGCTGCAGGTCCATTTTGCGACAGCCTACTCCTGCTCGAAGTCGACGCGGACGATGATCCAGGCGGAGCCCACGCCCGCGAAGAGGAACGTTGCCTTGTGACGTGAGACCGTGGTCTTTCCCACCTTGGGCTCGACCGTCTGTACCACGCGATAAACGGCGGTCGCCGTCGGGCCGGCCGTGGTGCGACTCACCTCGGGGCCGGAGATCGGCTCCATCTGCAGGTCGAGGGACTTGAAGTTCTGGAAGCTGTTCTTCACGCTGAGGGGGACCGCGGGATAGATCGCCCCCAGGGTGTTGACGTCCAGACGCTCGTAGGCCTGCTCGTAACGCCGCATCAGCTCAGCGACCTGTTCCTCGGGACGTACGGGGGGGGCCGCCACCGTCGTCGTCGTGGTGGGCGCTGCGGTGGTCGTCGTCGTCGCGGGAGCCGACGAGCTCGTGGTCGAAGACGATGGGACCGTCGAGCTCACGGAAGACGTCGGCGGCGCCGTAGAAGTGTGCGGAAGCGGGGCCGTCGTGGTCGCGGGCTGGATCGACGTGGTGGGGGCTACCGTCGTGGGGGCGGCGGCCACGCTCGTGGTGAGGGGAATCGACGTGGGCTGGGGGACGGGCTCCGGCGCGGGCTCCGGCGAGGTCATCGCCCGCCATCCGACGATGCCGGCCAGGCCCACGATCGCCGCCGCGGCCGCTCCCAGCATCCAGGGAGAGAGCGAGGCGCGTGGCGGGGGCTCGGCCACCGGAGTGCGGGCCCGCGTCGGCCGCGACGGCGGAGCGGCCTCCCGGCTCTTCTGGGTCTCGATCTCCGTCCGGTCCGTCTGCTCCCGATTGCCTTTCGCGCGCTCGAGCAGAAGCGTGAGCGCGGGAATCTAGGTCGCCTCGTGAGACTCACTCGTGGCGCGGGCGATCTCCCGCGCCGCCAGGTCG
>DAISKN010000551.1:0-4974 GCA_036820975.1 Acidobacteriota bacterium
TCGGTTGTCACGTGGCCGGGAAACTCCAGACCGCGGAGATCGAGGACGTCCGCGAGGCGAATCAGGCGCTCGTAGTAGCGCTCGACGTCACGCCACTGCCCCACGCAGAGGAGGCGGCATTTCCTGTCGATCGAGCGTTGATAGAGCTTCACGATCTTGATGAGGTCCTCGAACCGCTTGTTCGGCGTGACCCTGCCCACGAAGAGGAAGTTGGTCATCTCGTCGTCGTACATCTCGAGGACGACCCGGTGAGCGGGAACGCGGAGGCGCTCGGGGTCGAAGAGCAGGGGAAGAACGGCGGTGCGCTCGAAGCCGAGGTCCTGGAGCTCCTTGCGGTTGAATTCGGAGACGCCCAGCGCCAGGCTCGCCCGCTCCCTGAGCCGGGCGATCTCCGCTCGTCCCCTCGCGCACTGGCGCGCGATCTTGAGGTCGTAGGGCACGAACCAGTGCGCCGGGGTGATGTTGTGGTAGATGAGGATCAGCTTGTCCGGGAGTCGTTCGGAGAGAGACGCCGCCCTGGAGCCGATCGAGAAGTGGAGGATGACGACGTTGTCGGGCGAGGAGAACGCCGCATACTCGTCGAGCTCCCGCGCCCGGGCAGACATGAGGGAATCCGTGGACTCGGCGAAGATCTCGGATTCGAAGCCCCGCGCCCGGAGAAGCGCCTGGATGTGGAGGGCTTCGTTTCCAATCGCATCTCCATAAGTGAGGGATGCGACCATCTGGTGGACTTGCATCGCGGTCGTTCGTTCCCGAAAAAGGGCTTAGCTTACCCGGAAACGGCTTCCGCGGCGCGGGAATCGGTCGGACCGAAAGCCTTCAGCGGAACGCGGTCCAGATCGCGTCGCAGCCGGTGAAGCGCACCCCGTGGTGGTTTCGAAACGAGAGGCAGGCTTCGGTGTCTTCGTGCTCGATGCCAGCCCTAGAGATCGAGAACAAGATCACGAGGTCATTGAGCCCGTCGCGGTTCACGTCGCGAACGAGCGGCGGAACGACGCGAACGGGGCGGGCGCCGCCGGGACCGAACGCGAGGGTTTCGGCGTTCACGTCAGGTACGTCGAAATCGCTCGACCCCAGAACCGCCACGGGCACGAGGTCGAGGCCATCGGGGTAAACGGTGTTGACCTCGGTTCCCGGACGGATGTCTATCGCGACCGTTGGCGCCAGCCACTCGCCGTAGAATTCGTCGATGGCGTGCTCGGCGAGCGCGATGAGCCCCGTTTCGGTTGGATGGATTGGATCGTCGAAGATCTCGAGAGAACCGGGAACCCTTGGATCCCCGCCCAGAAACGGCCGGTATCGCGGATAGCCCCCGGGAAGCGGGGTCTCGCCGGGACCAAACCGGTCGGGATAGCCGAACTCGTGATGCAGCACGCCGAGCTGATTCAGGAGAAAGTAGTTGGGATGGGCCCGCGCCTGGAATCGAATGGCCCTCGCCAGAGTGCCGAGCTCGAACGCGAAGCCGTCGCCCGCGGGAACGTAGTCATAGACCGCGTAGGCGATCCGCGCCTCGGGCCGGACGTCGTGAATGTGCTCGACCACCGTTCGGGTGTTGGCGAGGACGCGCCCAAGGATAGGGAGGGCATCCCGGGGGCTCGAGGGGCGCGCCTGGAGGAAGTCGTTCCCTCCAATCGACAGGTGGACGATGTCGAGGGTCGGATAGGTCTGAAGCTCCATCGTGATCCGTTCGAGAAAGGGAGGCGTCGCCCAATCGGCCGAGGTCGTTCCGCCAATGGCGGTGAATTCACCCTTCTCTTGGAACTGCCGGAGCCCTTTGTTCTCGAGCGCGGTTTTAAGCGCGCGAGTGCGCCAGGTTCGCGCCGCCCAGCTGTCGCCCACGAGGAGAATCCGCGGCGTCTCTCCCGCGGCTACGTGCGGAGAGACGAGGGCGGCGATGAAGAGGATCAGCCATCCAGAGCGCATCGGTCAGCTCGGCCTACCCTAAGCAATCCAAGGGGTCTCGGGCAACCGGAGCCGACTCCACGCGGGCGCGAAGCCGGATACGGGTTCGAGCGCCGATGGTTTTGGCGAGACGACTCCGGCCTTATCCGTCCGACTCCTCTGGCGTATCGGGAATCTCCTCGGGCGGGATCCATTCGACGCGGCCGTTACGCCACACGGCGACGGGATTACCGGCGCGCTTGTGGTCCCGCAGTGCCTCCCGAACCGCGAGCTCGAGCGCCCGGGAAATCCGGGGCACGTCATCGACACGCTGCACCGGAGTTAGCGAGGAGTCGAGATCCTCCATCATCGCTTTCTTGTCAGCGCCTGCCATGCCTCGGGGTCGAGTATCTCCATGGAGGCGCCGTTGCGCTTCGATCCAAGGAGCCGCGGTTTGTCGCGCGAGTTGTCGTAGACCTGCCAACTGTCCACTAAATCAAGATAGCACGTAACCAGGTTCCGCAGTCCCGCCGCGAACCGGCGGCGAATGACCGGCTCCGGCACGTCATGACCGCCGCGCCGGACCCTTTCGGCAACCCGGGCGACAGCGAGATCCGGACTGGGCAACCAGAGAAACGTCAGATGGACCCGGTATCCCGCCGCTCGCAGCGACTCCAACCATCGCGCGTGTCCCCGGCCCGAAAGAGTGGTCTCGAACGCGAAATCCTCGCGGATACGCGCCAGATAGCGAAGCCTCGCCAGCATCACCCGACCGGCGGCAATCGCCGCCGACTCCGGCCGGTAGGCGGACAACCCCTGGGCGATGGTGTCGGCATTCACGAACTCGTTGACCGAAAGCGCTCCCCGGAGAAGCCTCGCGGCGGTCGTGCTCTTGCCGGCGCCATTGGGCCCGCCAAGGACGACAACGATCGGAGTCCGTGTCACGATTTCCCTGTTGGAGGATTCTAACTCACCTGCTAGCCAGGCCGATCCGAGCCGTGCTCGAGGATCGGCAGAAGTTTCGAGGCGTCCACCTTCTTTCGAAAGCGCACCACCCGGGCGTCCAGAGGAAGGTCGGCCTCGGAGCACCGCCGGGCTTCGTCGATTACGAGGATGAGGTTCTCGATTCGGGCCGCGCGCAGGGTCTCGAGCTTGCGGGAGACGTACTCCGGCGTCCAGAAGCCAACGATCTCGACGAGGAAGCGCCTTCGCGGATCGAGACGATGGCAGAGGAGAAAATCGGGGAAGAGGAGAGTTCCCAGAGCCGGAACCGCTGTTGGTTCCCGGAGCACGTGCCAGTCGGGCGCGAGGCGGGCCATGTCGCGCGCGAATCTCTCCTCGACGCGGCTGTCGAACGCCCGCAGGTTCTCCGAGGGGAAGAGTGGGTCTCCCGACTCCACCACGAAGCGGACCCTCTCGCCCTGGACCAGGCAGCGAGCGGAAAGGGAGAATCGGGGAGCCTGGGCGAGAAGAGGCACGAGCTCCGCGAGCGCTCGTCCGTAGACGAGCGTGTGGCGAAAGAGCGCGAAGGGGCCGGAGATCGAAAGCCGCGTTCGTGCCGGGTCGTTCCCCGAGGCGACGGTAACGAGGAGACCGCGAAGCCGGGCGTGGCGTACCAGGCTCCGCACGTTCTCGTAGGCCTCGACCTCGACCTCCGATGCGCCGCGAACGATCGCCTGGGCGAATCGGGAGTTCACCCGAAGCGCGAGCTCGGAGGGCGAGATCGAACGAGCGGGAGCCTTCACCCGGCGCTCCTCCCGGACGTCCGCGAAGAGACCCTCCTCGAGCAAGTCCTTCGAGACGCGAAGTCTCTCCGCGGCCTCCGCGAGGATTGCCTCCCGGGACCCCGTCTTCTGGGCGGCGAGATCGAAGAGCAACTTCCGGGCAAGGACGGCATCGAGATTCCCGGCTTCGACACTTCCGAAGAGGGTCCGCAGCACCTGCGCCCCGGCCCGCCACTTCGAGGGATCGAAGGGGAAGTCGAACGGCTCCCTCAGGCGCTCCTCGAGCTCGCGCCATCGCCTTCCCTCGAAGCGCTGGAACTCGGCGAGGAGAACCCCGAGCCAGGAGTAGTCGTGCGCTCCGAGATAGTCGATCCGCGCCGTCCCGGAGCGGAGCCTAAAGGGAACCCGCGCGGATGCCAACGAGACCCTCCAGACGGCGAGCCGACCTCCCGACCTCGCCCGTTCCCGCGACCACCATCTCGTAGACGAGAGCGCTCTTTCCCTCCTTGGGCCTCAGAACGCGCCCGATGCGCTGGACGTGCTCCCGCCCCCCGAGCCGGCCCGCGACCACGACGGCCACCTCCGCATCGGGAACGTCGATGCCTTCGTTCAGCACGCGCGCCGACACGATCGCGCGCAGGGATCCCTCGCGGAACCTCTCGAGAACCGAAGCCCTCTCCTTACGGCCGATGTCGCAGGTGAGGGGCATGACGAGGAGCTCGCGCGCGACCCGGTAGGCAGTCTCGTTATCGCCCACGAAGACCATCACCCGGGAATCCCGGTGCCTCTCGAGAAGAGTACGGAGGAGATCTCGCTTCCCCTCGGGGTAGGCCAGAAGCCGACGCGCCCGCGACCAGGCGGCGATCGCCCGCCGTCCCCGCTCGGAGCGGGATGCCTCTCTCAGGAAGGACTCCCAGGAGCCCGCGCGATTCCGGCGCCGGAACTCGTCGAGAGGCTCCCGGTAGACCGCGTGCCATCCCTCGTACGCCCGCCGCTCCTCGGGGGTCAGCTCGACGAAGAGCCTCACGAGGTCGAAGGGAGCGAGGTAGCTCCCCGCGAGGTCGGATACGGAGAGCTCGAAGAGGTTTGGACCGATGAGGTCGAAAAGCCGCGCCCTCTGGTGCCGGAGCTCGGGAGGTGTGGCGGTGAGACCGAGCCTGGCAGCGGCCGTCGCCATCTCGAGCGCTTCGTCGCGGAGACCGCCCCCGAAGTGGTGGACCTCGTCGACCACGAGGAGCTCGAAGCGGTTTCCGATGCGGTGCATGTACCGATAGGCGCTCTCGAAGGTCGCGATGGTGACCGGCGAAAGGCGCCGCTCCCCGTCCCCGAGGCAGCCGACGACGCCCCCGTACACCCGAGAGACGACCTC
>DAISKN010000552.1:0-4965 GCA_036820975.1 Acidobacteriota bacterium
AGCTCGATGCCTCTTCGCCCAACCGCGGAGCGCACTTTCTCCGCGTTCTGGGCAGGCTTCGGCCCGGCGTCGATCTCGAGGAAGCCGGAGCCGAGCTCGCGACCATCGCCGAGCGGCTGGCGCGGGATTTTCCTGATTCGAACGCGGGTTGGACCGTCGCCTTGTTACCCCTCCACGAGGCTATGGTCCAGGAGGTCCGCGGAGGGATTCGGGTGCTCTTCGTCGCCGTGGTGCTGGTGCTTCTCATCGCCGGAGCGAACGTCTCGAACCTCGCGCTCACGCGGGCCGCGAGCCGGAGCCGCGAGCTCGCTCTCCGTTCGGCGCTCGGGGCCAGCCGACGCCGGCTGGTGGGACAGATCGTTCTCGAGCACCTTCTCCTCGCCCTCGCTGGCGGGCTCGGGGGACTGGCTCTCGCGTGGGGAGCAATCTCGATAGCCCCCTCGATCCTTCCGGAGAGTCTACCCCGTCAAGGAGAGATCTCTCTGGATTGGAATCTTTTCGGCTTCGGATTCCTGCTTTCGGCTCTGACCGGGGTCACCGTGAGCTTGTGGCCGGCCCTCCTGGGATCGAAGAGCTCGCTCGTTCGCCCGTTGAAGGCTTCCTCCGGAGGCGGTCGTCTGCGCGCCCTTCTCGTGAGCGTCGAAGTGGGGCTCGCGGTGATGCTCCTCGTCACGTCGGGGCTCCTCCTCAGAAGCCTGGGCGCTATGTCGCGTGTGGACCTGGGGTTCGATCCGGCGAGCGTGCTCACTTTGAAGATGACCCCGGTGGAAGCGACCTACCCCGAGGCCGCCGATCGCGTGCGGCTGTTTCGGGAGGTGCTCGCGCGACTCGACGGACTTCCCGGCGTCCGCTTCGCCGCAGCGGCGCATCGGCTTCCCCTCGATGGCGGCAACTCCTCGTTTCTCGCCTTCGTCGAGGGGCGCCCGTCGCCGCCCGAGAGCCAGTTTCCCGCGTTCAACTTCCGGGCGGTAGGAGGCGACTACTTCGAAGCGATGGGGATGACGCTCGTCTCCGGCAGGAGCTTCGTCGATGCCGAGATCTGGGACACCGGCGGAGTCGTGGTGGTGAACGAAGCCATGGCGGCGTCGTTGTGGCCCGGGGGCGGCGCCGTTGGAAGCCGCATCGGCCAGTCTCCGCAAGGACCCTGGCTCGAGGTCGTGGGTATCGTCGGAAGCGCCCGCGAGTCTTCTCTCGACGAGGAGCCCGAGGCGGCGATGTATATCCCGTACGTCGTGGCGCCCGTTCCGGGAATGGTGATCGTCGCAAGAACGGCCTACGATCCCCTGGACCTCGTGGGACCGGTCCGCGCGGCGGTCGCGGCGTACGACCCGAGCCAGCCCGTGGCGCAGTTCGAGACGCTTCGAGAGCACGTCGATCGGGCGCTCGGTCCGTCCCGGTTTCACGCCATGTTGCTCTCCGCGTTCGCGGCGCTCGCGCTCGCGCTGGCGGCCGTGGGAATTCACGGCGTGATCTCCCACTCCGTGCGCCAGCGCCGCCAGGAGATCGGCATTCGCATCGCCCTCGGCGCCCGCGCGAGGGACGTTCTGGCGCTGGTCTGGCGTCGAGGGATGACGCCGGTCGCGGCGGGGGTCGTCCTGGGACTGGGGGCGGCCGTCCTCCTGTCGCGGACGATCGAGAGCTTTCTCTTCGGCGTGGGCCGGCTCGACCTCGTGAGCTTCGTCGGCTTCCCGCTGGTGCTCGTGGTCGTCGCCGCCGCCGCGAACTTCTTCCCGGCGCGCGCCGCCGCCGCCATCGATCCCGTCGAGACCCTCCGATCGGAGTAGCGGCCTACCCTTCTCATCCGGGAGCGGGCGGCGCCCGGGCGGCGCAGCCGGTTAGAGCCCGAGCAACTCGTTTCCTCCGGCGCGATCGAACCGCCGGCGCGCCGAAGCGCTTCCCGCTTCCGCGATTTCCAGAATCGAAGCGAAGCGCGGGTCGATTCGGATCGGCGAAAGGAGCGGGTCGCTTCGGAGCGTCGGGCTTATGAAGTAGCCCGCTCGCACCGTGTTCTCGAGGAGCTCGAGGGCGCGCTCCTCCCGTCCGATGCCCGCGAACGCCAGTACGATCAGGTACAGGGCTTCGGGATCGGAGTGGGCTAGAGCAGCCTCTTCCACGACCTCGACGCTCGGATCGCCCGCGACGAGAACGCGCATTGCCGAAACCGCGAGGTCGATGACTCGGGGCAAATGGGATTTCGCGCACTCGTCGAGGACGGCGAGCGCCTCCCCGCGCCGCCCCTGGGCGGCGAGACCCAGGGCGTTCGGAAGGAAGTCGCTGACGGCCTCGCGGGTCGAGGCCAGCCGGACGTAGTCTCCGCTCAGGTAAAGGGTATAGGCGACGCTCGTGGGCACGTGCGGGTCCAGCCGCCGCGCCTCCCCGTGGGCCGCGATCGACGCCTCGAACAGACCGCTGTAGCGGCAGGCGTGCACCAGGCCGGCGAAGAGCTCGGCGTCGTGCGCCCTGGTTCTCGCGAGTCCGAGCAGACGCTCCATGGCTTCAGGGGCGCGGCCCCACTCCGCCTCGAAATGGGCGTAGAGCTTGTGGGCGAGTGACAGCCCGGGGTCGAGCTCCAGCGAGCGCTGGAAGGCGCGTTCCGCGCGCGCGCGATTGCCCTCGGTGTCCTCGATGAACTTCCCGATGAGCCGGTACGCCCGTCCGAGCCGAGCCCAGGCGGGCGCGTACCCCTGGTCTTCCTCGAGAGACTGGAGGTAGAGGTCGCGGGCGACGGGCATCTGCTCGTACTCGCGGCTCACGTGGTTCGCCCGCAGGTAGAGCTCGTACGCGCGCGGGCTCGCGGGAGGCCGGCGGCGCGAGGGCGCCTCCTCCGCGCGGCCCTGGAGGGGGAGAGAGAGCGAATCCACGATGCGGCGGCTCAGCTCGTCCTGAAGCTCGAAGACGTCTCCCATCGTCGCTTCCAGCGTGTGAGCGCCGACGAGAGTGCCCTCGGGAGTCTCGACCAGTTGGGCCACGACGCGCAGCCGGTCTCCCGATCGCAGCACCGTTCCCATGAGCACGAGGTCGACGTCCACCTCGGCCGCGATCCGTTTCAGGTCGGGCTCGCCCACGGAGAATCGCGCCGCTCCGGCGCTCGAGCGAACCAGGAAGGATCGGAGGCTCGAAAGCGAGGCGCTGACTCCATCCGCGAGCCCGAGCGAGAGAAAATCGGTGTCGGGATCGGGTCGGAGCATTCGAAAGGGAAGCACCACCAGCCGCGTGAGCGCTTGCGCTCGCGTCTCGCCTTCTTTCCCCGCCAGGGGCACGGACGCCAGCTCGGCCGCCAGGGCATCGGCGGAAGGGGGACGATCCTCCCTCTTCTTCTGAAGAGCCCGGCGGGGAACGCGATCGATCGCCGCGACCGCGGGCGATCCCGAGAGCGCGGGAGGATGCTCGTGAAGGGTCGCGTAGAGCGCCTCGACCACGGTGTTTCCGGAGAAGGGCGGCCGGCCCGAGAGCATCTCGAACAGGATGGCGCCGAGCGAGAAGAGATCGGCCCGGGCGTCGACCTCCTCTCCCCGAATCTGCTCGGGCGCCATGTAACCCGGTGTTCCGACGATCATCCCCGGGCTCGTCAGCGCCGAGCCCAGGTCGCGGGTGGCGGGCAAGGCCTCCGCGGGCGGGCCCATTCTCGCGAGCCCGAAGTCGAGGAGCTTCACGCCGTAGGGTGTCAGGAAAACGTTCGAGGGCTTGAGGTCGCGATGGACCAGTCCCCGCGCATGGAGGGCGGTCAAGGCCGAGAGCACCGCGAGAGTGACGGGTACGGCTTCGGCGACGGGAAGGGCGCCGCGTTTCAGCCGCTCGGAGAGAGCCCCGCCCTCGAGAAGCTCCATCGCGATGTAGAGAGAGCCCTCGTGCTCGCCGATATCGTATAGCTGGCAGACGTTCGGATGGTTGACGGCGGCCGCCGCGCGGGCCTCACGGCGGAAACGGCGCATCGCCGTCTCGTCCGCGAGCTCTTCGGAGATTACTTTGATGGCGAGGGAGCGGTCGAGCTCATCGTCGCGGGCGGCGTAGACTACCCCCATTCCTCCCCGCCCCAGCTTCGAGACGACCCGGTATCGGCCGAGGCGTCCGGGGATTGGCCTCTCGAGAGTGGACGCGTCCGAAGAGGTCGAGGTGAGGGTGGCCCGCTCGGAGTCCCCCAGGATATGCCGTAGTCTCTGGATCAGTCGAGCGCGAATTCCCACCGGAAGTTCTATAGCTCCAGGCCCCGCTCCGCGAGGGACGGGCCCGGATTCGACGGGCGAGGGGAAGCCGCGAGCAATGTCGCGAACGACAAGAAAGTCGGGGTCCGATAACGCGTTTCGGGTCTCGATCGACGCATGTGGGGCCTCCCTGCGATTCGATTCGCCGGCGCATCTTATCGCGGAAAGCCCCTCGGCTTCGAAAGCCGAAGGAATTTCTGCCAGCGGTGCCGGCGGTCGTCATCGAAATTTGACGTATTCGTCACCTGGAGCAGAACCGCTCGGCGGAGATTTCCCTTCGCCGGCGCCGATCCCCGGATCCGGAGCCTATCCCTTATGATGGTGGGACCACTACGGAGACGGAGAAACATGCTGCGGCCAGTAGAACGGGTCGAGATCACGGTCGTCGTCGACAATGCGCTCGACCTCCTCTCTACCGTGCCCGACTCCGTCACCCCGGAGTTCCCGAACGATCTCGCCGCGGGGGCGACGGAGATGTCGGGCCCGAGCATCTGCTGCGCCGCCTGGGGGCTGTCGCTCTTCGTGAGCGCGATCGTGGGCGAAGAGCGTCGGACGGTGCTCTTCGATGGCGGACCCGAGGGATGGGTTTTCGAGCGCAACGCGAAGCGGCTCGGAGTGCCGCTCGGCGCTGTCGATGCAGTGGCGCTTTCTCACGGCCATTGGGATCACGCAGGCGGGCTTCCCGCTGCGATCGCCTCGGTGCGCGCGGCCCACGGGGGGCGGAGAGTTCCCACGCACGTGAACCCCGGCATGTTCGTGAAGC
>DAISKN010000553.1:0-4963 GCA_036820975.1 Acidobacteriota bacterium
CTGGAGGCCGAGCTCGAGGCGGAGTTCAAGCGAGGGGGATCTCAGCGGCTCGCCTTCGCTTCCATCATCAAGTCGGGGCCCAACTCCCTCTGGCCCTGGCGCATCCTCGCCGCCAACTACGACCGCCGCAACCGCGTCCTTCACGAAGGCGAGCTCGTCGTCTTCGACGTCGGCACCGAGCTCGACTACTACGTAAGCGACGTGGGACGCACCTTCCCCGTCTCCGGCCGCTTCACCGCGGAGCAGAAGGAGAAACTCGAGATGGTGACCGCCGTCTCCGATGCGGTCCTCGCCGCGATTCGCCCCGGCGTCACTTTCGCGGATCTGAAACAGGTGGCCCTGGCGAACATCCCCGAGAACGAGCGCGCCTACATGCAGGCCGGCGGATTCTTCGGGCACCACATCGGCCTGTCCTCGGGAGACCCGGCTCTCCCCGAAGCGCCGCTCCAAGCGGGAATGATCTTCACCGTCGAGCCCTGGTACTACAACCATGAGGAAGAGCTCGCGGTCTTCATCGAGGACGTCGTCCTGGTGACCGCGGACGGCCACGAGAATCTGACGGCGTCTCTCCCCCGGACGGCCGAGGCGCTGGAGCTCATGACGGGCAAAGAGGCAGGAACAGGTAGGAATCCGCCCGCTCGACGCAGGCCGCCAGGTCCCCTATCCTGAGATCATGCCGACTCGATTCCCCATCCTGAGCCTTGCGCTCGTCGTGACCGCCGCCTGTTCCGCTGAGCCGGACGCTTCGACTCCCGCGGGGCCGGCCGATCTCCCCTACGCGTCGTTCGACCTCTCTGGGCGGATCCTCGGCTCGGTCGAGAGCGACGACGAGAGTGACATCGAGATTACCCTCGCGGAAACGAAAGGCGTCGCGTTCGACATCAACTTCGTGCGTCTGACCTGCAACAACCGCACGTCTTCGGAGTGGGGCGCGTCCACGTTCGTGGCGGAGCTCGGCTCGAATCGCGTGGCCGGCGGAACCCGGCTCGTGTTCCGGCGGCACTACACCTGCCGGAGCTCGGGCAGACCGCAGGAAATCCTCGCGGACATCACCGACGCGAACGGACACCACCACCGCGTGACGGCGGCGCCCTATCACCCCGACTGGCCGGGCGCCTGATCGCTCGAAGTCATTGCCTCCGGCGAGCGACGGCGCTAACCTCGAAGCGTCATGAAACCCACGAACTCCGCCAAGCTCACGTTGTTCTTCCTGCTCGCGGCCGCATCCAGCACCGGCGCGTCCCCGTTCCGTGTCGGAGAGCCCGTTCCCCGGCTGCGGCTTCCCTCGGTTTCCGGCGGGAGCCCGCTCTCCCTCTCCGACTTCCGCGGCGAGAAGTTGATGCTCCACGTCTGGGCATCCTGGTGAGCGGGCTGTCGAAGGCACGTGCCCGGGTGGCACGAGAAGACCAAAGCGCTCCAGAGACAAGGGAAGCTGCGCCTGGTGGGTATCGTCGAGGAGCAGCATCCCGAGCGGACTCGCTTGTTCATGCAGTGGAAGGAGATGGACTGGCCTCTTCTTCACGATCCCCTCAACCTCCTCGACGTCGAAGCGGTGCCCTTGACCTATCTCATCGACGAGCACGGCGTGGTTCGCTACGAGAAGCCGACCGACGAGGACCTCGAGGCGTTTCTGAGAACGGATTACCCCGACGGACCCGCCGAGCCGCTTGACCTCGTCCCCTCGCCCGATTCCGCGGAGCACATCCTGCTGTGGGAGGGGGATGCCTCTCTGGCGCGAGCCATCGAGAGTCTCGAGTGGCGCGTCGGCGAGCTTCCTGACGACGCGCGGTCGCACTTCCGTCTGGGAGTCGCCTATCGGAAGCGATACGATTCGGACTACGCCGCGGTCGGTGACTTCCAGAAGGCGGTCGAGCACTGGGTGAGAGCGCTCGACATCGCTCCCAACCAGTACATCTTCCGCCGCCGGATCCAGCAGTACGGGCCGAGGCTCGACAAGCCCTATCCTTTCTACGATTGGGTAGCGGAGGCCCGGCAGAGGATCCTCGCTCGCGGAGAAACACCCGCCGTCCTTCCGGTGGAGCCGGGAGGTGCGGAGCTCGCGGCCCCTATCGAGGAGCTCGCAAGCGACGTCGGACCCGGTCAGAACGCCGAACCCGATCCGCGGGGCCGCATCCATCGGGACGAGAAACCGCTCATCCGGATCGAGACCGTGGTCGTGCCGACTCTCGTCGATTCCGGAGAAAGCGCCCGGATCCACGTGGTCCTGAGCCCCGATGAGGAGGTCAAAGCCCACTGGAACAACGAAGTCGACGACCTCGTCTTCTGGGTGAGCCCTCCCGACGGGTGGAGGGTGGACCGGCACCTACATCGGGTCGCGGTGCCGAACGAGCCCGTGAGCCAGGAGACCCGGCCGGTGGAGCTCGAAGTGCAGACTCCGCCGGGCTTCGTCGGATCGGCGACGATTCCCGCCTATGCGCTGTACTACGTCTGCGAGGACGTGGACGGAACCTGTCTATTCCGCCGCCAGGACGTCGAGCTGACGGTGCGAGCGAGGTAGACGTTCCCCGACAGGAATCCGAAGACCATGAGGGCGCTCACGGCATGTCTATTCAGCCTCGTGCTCGTCCCTGGAGCAAACAGCTACGGTCAGACTCCCGCGGAAGAGGAGGAAGAGCCTTTCGCGCAGGAGGAGCCGCGCTTCGAGGCCGGCCTCCTCTTCGACCTGCGACTCGCCTATACCGATGACACGCTGGGATTCCTGGACGGCGGCCTGGGAAAGACGAGATACGGCGGCGACGAGGGGGGAGAGGCGCGCGCGCTGGCCCGCCTGGCGCAGCTCTCCTTCACCGCCGATCTCCGGCTCTTCGACGGGCTCGCCGCTCATCTTCAGGTGAACGTCGATGCCGAGCCCGATCGAGGAAGCGCGGCCGATCGCGTCGACGTCATCGAGGCGTTCCTTCGCTACTCCTTCGGTCTCGGCGGCCAGAACGAGGCTCGCGGCAAGCTGGGTCTCTTCTTCCCGCCCGTTTCCCTCGAGCATCCCGGAGACGCCTGGACCACGCTCTACACGATCACCCCTTCCGTCATCAACGGCTGGGTAGGCGAGGAGATTCGCTGTCTCGGCGCCGAGGTCTCGTTCGCTCGAACCGGCGTCGAGAACGAGCTTTCGTTCACCGCCGCGGGCTTCGGGTGGAACGATCCGAGCGCGAGCCTGCTCGCCTACCGCGGATGGGCGGTCCACGATCGGCAGACGGGCTTCGCCGATCGGATTCCGCTTCCCCCGCTTCCCTCGATCGGCGAGGACGGAGTCTTCTCCAGCCAGGTCTCCTGGGCCGAGCCCATCCGCGAGGTCGACGATAGAGTCGGCTACTATGCCGCGGCCGCCTGGGACAACTACCGGCGATTTCTGGTGAATGCCGTCTATTACGACAACCGGGCGCGGCCCGACGCCTTCGACTCCGAACAGTATGGGTGGCGCACTCGCTTCTACGACGTCGGTGCGCGCCTGACGTTCGGCGACGGAACTACCGGCCCCGAGCTTCTCGCTCAGTATCTTTCCGGGGATACCTGGATGGGAAGCCGGTCGCCCGGCCTTCCCAAGGTGACGTTCGACTACCGATCGTTCTACTCGCTGTTCACCGTGCCCCTCGGCCGGCACCGGCTATCCTTCCGCTATGACTGGTTCGAGACCGTCGATCGCGACGAGTTCGAGGCTGTCGACGACAACGACGAAGACGGAGACGGCATCACGCTCTCGTATCTTTTCCGGACCGCTGACAATCAGAGGCTCGCGTTCGAGATGCTGCGGGTATCGAGCGATCGCGACGGCCGGATCTCGATCGGGCTTCCGCCAGCGGTTGTCGAATGGCTGTTCCAGTTGAGCTACCGCGTGGGCTTCTAGCTCGTGGGAAGCTCCTCTTTGCGAGCGCCCTCGGGAAGAGAGAAGGCGTCCTCCGGCGACGAAACGAACTCGGGGTCCTGCAGCGTCACCTCTCCGATGGGCTCCCCGTGGATGCCCTGCTCCTCACTCCACATCCAGAACGTCCACTGCGTGGGGATAGGGACACCCTCGACGTCGGCGTACTCGTCGTAGGTGACGGCGTGAGGCTCCTTCTCCGCTTCCTCCAGGCTCGTCCCGAAGGTCACGATATAGGCCATCGCGGCGAGCCGGCCGCTCTCGGGGCTCCGGTAGAGGACGTACCAGTCGTCGGGAGTATCTCCGACGCCGGAGTCGAACGAGAGCTTGGCGGTCTCGAGAATCGTACCCCGAAGTTCGCGCTCGCCGAGCGGGGCGACCCGCGCCCCGGGGTCGCGCAGCTTGATCGGCGCCAGCAGGAAGTAAGGCCAGGTGAGCGCGTGGAACCGGGCTCGCGGAAACTCGGCGTCGGCGGGAGCGACCCACACGTCCGCGCCATCCCAGATCGCGATCGGCCCGCTGCCGAGGTCGAGCCGGGTGCGCGACATGCTCGGCGTCGTCAGCATGCGGCCCTCGAGGATGACGTTGCCGCCGAACCGGACGACGATTCCACTCCGGAGGGCTTCCTTCTGCGGCCAGGTATCCGCGGAATGCGCGCGCTCGATGGGAGCGACGAAGTCTTCGCCGCTATCCGCCGTCTCCACGGGTTCCGCGGGTGCGGGAGGGCTCGTGGGCTGGCACCCCGCCGCCCCGGCAAGCATCAAGAAGAAAGCCAGGACATATCGAACGCCGGTCATGATTCGTCCTCCGCACCCCGCATACTAGCTCGACGTCCGTCGGATTGGGCGCGGGCGTCTCAGAGAGCTACGCTTTCTTCGAATCGGCTCGACGGGCGGCGAAGAGCGAGACCAGCTCGTAGACGACGTGGGAAGCCGCCATCGCGGTGATCTCGGCGTGATCGTAGGCGGGCGCCACCTCCACCACGTCCGCGGCCAGAAGCCTTAGACCGCGCAGTCCCCGCAGCACGCCGAGAAGCTCGCGGCTCGTGAGCCCCCCGGCCTCCGGCGTCCCGGTTCCCGGCGCGGT
>DAISKN010000554.1:0-4962 GCA_036820975.1 Acidobacteriota bacterium
AAGTTCTGGAAATCCCCGACACCACGCTCGACCGGGTGGCGAAGCTCCTGTCGCATTACGACGACATCTCGCGGGAGACGCTCGACCGCGCGGGCTTCGATCCCGATAACCGCGTGCATCAGCACCTCTCGCGTCTCGCCGAGGAGATCCAGGATTTCCCGCGGCATCTTTCCATCCATCCCGGCGGCTTTCTTTTGGGGCACAAACCCGTGCGGCGTCTGGTGCCCATCGAGAACGCCACCATGGAGGACCGCACCGTCATCCAGTGGGACAAGGACGACATCGAAGCGCTCGGCCTCTTCAAGATCGACCTCCTGGGGCTCGGCGCCCTCACCCAGCTCGATCTCTGCTTCCGGCTCCTGAAGGAGCATCGCGACGTCGATCTCAGCATGGCGGGAATCCCTCCCGACGACAAGGAGACCTTCGACATGATCTGCCGCGCCGAGACCGTGGGGGTGTTCCAGATCGAGAGCCGGGCGCAGATGGCGATGCTCCCCCGCCTCCGGCCCCGGAACTACTACGACATCGTCATCGAGGTGAGCATCGTGAGGCCCGGTCCCATCACCGGAGGCATGGTGCATCCTTACCTCCGGCGCCGTCGCGGAGAAGAGCCCGTCACCTACCCGCACGAGATCCTGAGGCCCGTCCTGGAAAAAACTCTCGGAGTTCCCCTCTTCCAGGAGCAGGTGATGCGGCTCGCGATCGTGGCCGCGGACTATACGCCGGGAGAGGCCGACCAGCTCCGCCGGGACATGGCCGCCTGGAGGAGCACCGGCCGCATCGAGCGCCACCGGGAGAGGCTCGTGACCCGCATGCAGGCGAAGGGCATCGCTCTCGAGTTCGCGGAGAGGGTCTTTCAGCAGATCACCGGCTTCGGCGAGTACGGCTTTCCCGAAAGCCACGCCGCGAGCTTCGCCCTCATCAGCTACGCGGCGTCGTATCTCCTCTGCCACTACCCGGCGGAGTTCATCTGCGCTCTTCTGAACGCCCAGCCCATGGGCTTCTACTCCCCCGCGACCATCGTCGACGACGGGAAGCGCCGCGGGGTCACATTCCTCCCGGTCGACGTTCGCGAGAGCGACTGGGACTGCGCCATGGCCGGCCCAAGCCGGGTCCGCATGGGGCTTCGCTACGTGAAGGGCTTGAGCGAGAAGGCCGACGGCGAGCGCATCGCCGCCGCGCGAAAGGCCGCGCCCTTCACCTCGATGGAGGATTTTTCCAGGAGAGCGGGTGTCGGAGAGAAAGCCCTCGCCGCCCTCGCGAGCGCGGGGGCTTTCGACGGGCTCGAGCCCACGAGGCGTTCGTCTCTATGGAAGGCCCGGGGTCTCCGCAAGGAAGACCCGGACGTCTTCGTCTCCGTTCCCGAGGGCGACGTCTCTTTCGACGAGCTCCGGGAATTCGAGAGGATCTCCTGGGACTACGAAGCTTCCTCCCACAGCACCCACGGCCATCCGCTGGCTCCGCTTCGCCCGGCCTTGAAAGCCCAGGGGCTCCCCGACGCCCGGACGGTCGCCCGCATGACGAACGGGCGGCGCGTCCGCTATGCCGGGCTCGTCATCTGCCGTCAGAGACCGGGAACCGCCTCGGGAGTCACCTTCATGACCCTCGAGGACGAGACCGGTTTCGTGAACCTCGTCATCTGGTCGCAGAAGTTCTCGGAGTACGCCCTTCTCATCAAGACCACGACGTTTCTCGGGGCGACGGGAAAAGTCCAGGCGGAGTCGGGAGTGGTCCACCTCGTCGTCGACGAGCTCTGGAAGCCAAGGCTCACACTCGAGCCCTCGCAAGTGAAGAGCCGGGATTTCCACTGACTCGAAGCTCCACCCCACCGCGGGACTCTCGCCCCGAAGATCCCGGGGGCTCCGGTTGCAGAAAATAAAAACATTTGTTGCAATGAATTAGCGGCCTGAACCCCGGCTCCAACCTTCGGGCCAACGCTCGGAGAGATTTCGAAGATGAGACAACTGGGTTGGTCGTTCACCCTCCTGCTCGCCGCCTCGGGGAATGTCTTCGCGCAGAACATCAACACCGTCGTCGGCGGCGGGCCCAACAATCTCCCGGCACTCCAGTCCTCGTTCTTTCCCGAGGCGGTCGCGCTCGACGCGGCGGGCAATCTCTACATCCTCTCGCGCACGGATCACCGCGTCTTCAAGGTGGATACCTCCGGCACCTTGACGGCCTTCGCCGGCACCGGAGGTCTCGGCTCGACGTTCTCGGATCCACCCTCCGAAGGCGTCCCCGCGGTCTCGATCAACATGAGAGCGCCGGTAGGCATCGCCGTCGATCCCGCCGGAAACGTCTACGTCGCCGACACTCAGGCCGGACGTATCCGGCGGGTCGACGTCTCTACGGGTCTCGTTTCCACCTACGCGGGAGACGGTGGATTCGGTTTCGCCGGGGACGGCGGTCAGGCGACGCTCGCCCGATTCAATTTTCCCAAGGGCATCGCTTTCGACAGTTCGGGAAACCTTTACGTGGCGGACAGCAGTAACCATCGCATCCGCAGGGTTCTCGCGGCGAGCGGGGTCGTCAATACCATGGCGGGGAGCGGAAGCACCACGTTCTCGGACGGGTCGGCATTGTTCGCCGGGATCCCGTTTCCCTCCGATGTCGGCGTCGACGGAACTGGCAGGGTCTTCTTCGTCAGCTTCAGCAACCGGGTGCGCCGGCTCGCCTCCGGCTCGGTGACGACGGTCGCGGGCACCGGCAGCTCGGGCTTCTCCGGCGACGGTGGGGCGGCGACGAGCGCACTCATCAACACCCCCAACTACATCGCCGTCGAGGCCTCGGGCAATTTCCTCATCGCGGATCGAGGAAACCACCGTGTGAGACGGGTGGCTTCGGGCGTCATCAATACGGTCGCCGGGAACGGCGCCGCCACCTTCTCCGGAGACGGAGGCCTCGCGACGAGCGCTTCG
Organism: Acidobacteriota bacterium; assembly: GCA_036820975.1. Taxonomy (GTDB): domain Bacteria; phylum Acidobacteriota; class Vicinamibacteria; order Marinacidobacterales; family SMYC01; genus DAISKN01. The sequence continues at coordinate 2,919 of DAISKN010000554.1, forward strand.
ATGAACACCCCGGAGGGAATCGCGGTCGATGGCGCGGGCAACTTCTTTGTCGTCGACTCCTTCAACCGCCGGATTCGCCGGGTGGACGCGGGGACCTCGGTCATCACCACCTACGCGGGAAACGGCACCTTCGGTTTTTCGGGAGAGGGGGCACCCGCCCTCGACGCGAGCCTCCGGGCCCCCGCGGGCGTCGCCCTCGACGCCGCCGGGAACATCTATATCGCCGACGACGGGAACAATCGGATTCGCAAAGTCGATGTCGCGAGCGGCCTCATCACCACCCTGACCGGAAACGGTCTCATCGGCAATAGCGGAGACGGAGGACCCGCCGTCAACGCCGTCATCAGCCAACCTCTCGACGTCGCCGTCGACACCGCCGGCAACGTGTATTTCGCGGACACCGGCAATCACCGAATCCGTCGCATCGACGCCGCGACCGGCATCATCACCAAGGTCGCCGGAACCCTCCTGGGCCAGTTCTCCGGCGACGGTGGCCCGGCCTTCAACGCTTCACTGAACCGCCCTTCGGGACTGGCGTTCGATGTCGCGGGAAACCTCTTCGTGGCCGATCGGGACAATCACCGCATCCGCCGCATCGACGGCACGACCGGGGTCATCACCACGGTGGCCGGGGGCGGTGCCGGCGGGGACGGTATCCCCGCCACGACCTCCCGGCTGTTCCAGCCGAAGGGCATCGCCGTGGACACCGCCGGAAATCTTTTCATCGCCGATACCAACAACAACCGGGTCCGGCGCGTCGACCAGGGCACCGGGATCATTACCACCAGCGCGGGAACCGGAACCGCCGGGTACTCGGGGGACGGCGGCCCGGGGACGAGCGCTCTGGTCGACCACCCGACGGACGTCGAGGTGGATGAATGGGGAAACGTCTACATCGCCGACCAGCCGAACCATCGAATTCGCGTGGTCGATACCGCCGGCGTCATCCGCAGGTTCGCCGGCACGTCGTGCTGCTTCCGCGGCGACGGCGGACCCGCCATTTCGGCGGCGTTCGACCTGCCGCAAAAGCTGGCGCTCGACGGATCGGGGAACCTCCTCGTCTCCGACACCGGGAACGATCGCGTGCGGCGGGTCGAGCTCTCGACCGACCTCGGCATCACCAAGGACGACGGTAGGGCCACGGTTCTCGCCGGAGGAGCAGTGAGCTACACCATCACCGTCACCAACAACGGGCCGCTGACGGTCGATAGTCTTTCGGTGGTCGATAGCCTCACCCCCGAGCTGCAGAATCCGGTCTTCACTGCCTCCGCCGGCACCTACACGCCGGGACCCGGCGAGTGGACCGGACTCACTCTGGCGCCGGGACAGAGCGTGAGCCTCACCCTGGACGCGACGGTGAATCCCGCCGCGAGCGGAAACCTGGTCAACACCGTCGCCGTTGCCCCTTCGACCGGTCTCCGGGATCCCGTCTCGGGAAACGACACGGCCGTCGACTCGGATACCATCGTGCCTCCGGCTGACCTCTCGCTCTCGAAGACCTCGATGCCAGAACCGGTCGCGTCGGGGGGCCTTCTGACCTTCCAGCTCGACGTGACGAACCCGGGGCCGGGGACGGCGACCGGCGTCGTTCTCAGCGATCCGCTACCCGCCGACGTGACGTTCGTTTCGGTGACCCCCCCGGGACCCGTTTGCGGCGAAAGCGCCGGCGTGGTCACCTGCAACCTCGGCACTCTCGGTCCTTCGGCGAACGCCACCGTGACCATCACAGTGCGCCCCACCGCCACCGGAAGTGTCTTGAACACCGCCTCGGTCACCGCTCCCGAGGACCTCCAGAACGCAAACAACGTCGCCTCCGCGACCGCGACCGTCGAGTCCGCGACCGATGCGCTCGTCGCCTTCACCGTAACCTCGACGAACCAGAGGAATCTTCTGCAGTGGGTCAACCCGGGAGGAACGAGCTACGGGTCTACGCGGATCGTCTTCCGCAGCGACCGGTTCCCCACCGGTCCGGGAGACGGGACGCTCGAGGTGAGCGATGGCAGCGCCAGCCCGGGAGGAAAGGGAGAGTTCCCGCACGATCCCG
>DAISKN010000555.1:0-4951 GCA_036820975.1 Acidobacteriota bacterium
ACCACCGTGCGCGACGTCGCCTCGCGACACCACGTCGGCTACTCGCTCAAGCGAGCGCAGCGGGACGGGCTCGCCGGCGGGGCGCGCTTCTACGTCTCGGGGCCTCTCATCACCACCACCGCGGGCCACGCGACCGAGTTCCAGCCGCTCGATCCCCCGGTCTTCGCCGTCGAGGCCGACGGGCCCTGGGAGTTCCGAAAACGCGTTCGGGAGGCGGTGAAGCTCGGAGTCGACCTCATCAAGCTCACTCCTCCGTACACCCGTGAGGAGCTCGCCGCGGTGGTGGACGAGGCCCACTACTGGAAGCTTCGGGTCACCGCCCACGTGGGCGGAGCCCAGGATCTCCATCAGGTCTCGGGCCGGCTCGCGGTCGAGGCCGGAGTCGACAGCGTCGAGCACCTCTATCCATACGGCGGGCCCGAGGTGGTGAAAGAGCTCGCTCGAAAAGGAATCTATGTCATCCCCACGATGGGCTACCACCTGCGCGAGCTCGCGGGCGAGTACACCTACAAGGCGGACTGGCTCGAAGCGAATCTCGGCCACACGCTCGAGGGCATGATGGAGCTCTTCCGGCAGATGCGGGAGAGCGGGGTGAAATTCGGCGTGGGCACGGACTCGAACGCGAAGGACCTCGACACCATCGACGCTCTCTACCTTCAGGAGCTCGAGGGGTTGAAGACGGGGGGCCTCTCCCCGATGCAGGTGATCCAGTCGGCGACGCTCCATGCGGCGGAAGCGATGGGGCTCGGCGACAAGACGGGCAGCATCGCCCCCGGCAAGTGGGCGGATGTCGTCCTCGTCCGCCAGGATCCGCTCGAGAACCTGGGCTCTCTCGTGAGGCCGCGCCTCGTGATTCAGAACGGCGCCGTCGTCGACCAGCGAGACGGGCTCGAAGGCTCGTGGACGCTCGAGGGCTACGAGCTCCAAGGAAAGGACGTTCCCGTTTCGGGCACGATGATCCTCGAAGACGGTCACTTCGGGCTCGTCTATCGCATGGGGGCGGCGCGGGATTCGGGACGCGGGCACGGAGGACGATACCGAATCGAAGGCGACAGGCTCCTCTTCTCGATTCCTTTCTGGTCGGAATTCGTGGACGGAGCTCCGAACGTCATCCAGAACCCGGTCGAGGCAGGCGGCCGTATCGAGCTCGATGGGGATCGTCTGACGATCCGCTTCGACAGCGGATCGGTGCAGCGGTTGAGGCGCCTTCCCGAAGGGCCCGCCGGCCCCGCCGATGGGGCCTGGAGGATGGTGGACTACCGCAGCCGGAACAGCACCGGGAACGCCGAAGGGCTCGCCCTCTTCGAAGGCGGTCGCTTCGCGCTCGTCTACAACATGCGGAACGAAGCGGGCACCCTGGACGGAAGAACCCACGGAGGTCTTTTCACCATCGAGCGGGACTCGCTTGCGCTCGACGTCCGCGCGTCGGTCCACTGCCTCGGAGGAAAGGGCTTCGTCGAGGCGGAGGACTCGCGGCGGGAAACGAAGTTCCGCCGCGAAGGGGACCGCCTTACGCTCGAGCTCGGAGGCGGCGCCACGATGACCTTCGCCAAAGAGGAACGCTAAGCCGGGATTCGGTAGATCCTCCGGGCGTTGTCGCTCAGCACGTTCCGCGCGGCGGTGCGGCAGTCCTTTTCCGTCCAGCCGTAGTAGCTTCGAAACTCGCTCAGGAGCTTTCCCAGCACCCGCCGTCCGTTGTCGGCGCAGTAGCCGATCTCCTCGGGGACGTTGTTGGAGTCGCTCCCGTGCATCACCTTCTCGGAGGGTGCGAGAGACAGGAACGCCTTCATCGTCTCCTCGAGCGTCCCCGGGAACTTCGCGTAGAACGAAACGTCGGTGTAGACGTTCGGGAACTGGGAGAGGAGCGCGGCGACGTGGTGGTGGTAGGGGTACCCGGTGTGGATGAGCACGAACTCGGTGTAGGCGCGCTTGACGTCGTCGTTCTGGAACGTGTGGTACATGTCGACCGGACTGTTGTAGTCGAAGCGCAGCCCCGGATGGAGCCCGACGGCAGTGTGGATGACGACCTTGAGCCCGAGCTCCCCCGCCCGCACGTACATGTGCTTCAGCAGATAGTCCTGATATACGTGGACCGCTTTCGTGAGCTCGGGGTCGTCGTAGAGGGGAATGGGCCCGGGAAACGCCCTCTGTCCCGACGGCGGCACGTCGCGGAACGACCTCAGGGCTCGTTCCGCATCCTTTCTTTCGACGGCTTCGATCACGATGGGACGGTAGTAAGCGATTGGGATCTTGATCCCCCGGCACTCGTTCTCGGCGGCGCGATTCAGGATGAAGTCGACGCGCTCCAGGACGTCTCCGAGCTCCTGCGCCTCCTGCTCCCGGGGCCAGGTGGGTTGAATGAGGTCTCCGATGGAGTACGTCCAGACGAAGCGGTCCCGTGGAATCGCGCTCTCCGGCCGTCTCGGCTCGGAGGAACGGGACTGGAGAACCACGGAAGAAATCTTCTCCCGATCGAGGATCGAGGCGACGTACTCGCCGAAGTCGCCCTTCAGTTTCTTCTCGAGCACGGAGTCGAATCCCTCGAGCGTGGGCTCGACGCCGTACACCCGCGCCATGTAGTTGTAGTAGCCGATCTGGCGAGGCATCCGGTAGAGGTGCCCTTTGAAGATGCCTCCGAGCTTCTCCCGCAGCTCCTCCTTCTGCGGGTAGTCGTACGCGGGAAGGAGCGCGTCGACGAACGACGAGTTCCAGCCGTCGTACGACTGCCGCAGCGTCATCGGCTGCGGTGGATGGACGTGGACGTCGATGACCTCGATGTCGCTCAGATCCAGTCCGCCCGGGGTCTGGGCCGCGGACTCACGGCTCGAGAGCACGCTCGCCGGGCCCAGGAGCCCGAAGGACTTCAGGAATGTTCGTCTCGACATAGAGTTCTCCTTGTCATGCGAAGTAGAGCCGTACGGCCTCTTCACGAACCGGGGGGGTGAACGGAGTCACGGCGGTGATGAGAAGCGCGGATACCAGGAGTCCCGGAACCACCGGGTGCACGTGGAGGGCCCAGGGCGCTTCCCGCATCGCGAAAACCGCGCAGAACGCGGCCACGAGGCCCCCGGCGATCGAGGCGCACGCCGCCGCCTCCCGGCTCACACGCGGCGAAAGAAGGCCGGCAAGCAGCGGAAAGAAGAAGCTCGATCCCACGATCGCGAGCGCGTAGGCCACGATCTCGAGAATGAGCGCGACGTCGGGAAGTGCCAGAAGGAAGCTCAGGGCGCCTACCACCACGACCGTCACCCGGGAAATCTTCAGGTAGTAAGCGTCGCTTTTCAACGCGCCCCGCGGCTCGTGCACGCACCTTCTGAGGAGATCGTGGGCCACCGCCGAACCCGTCATCAGAAGGAGCGAGTCGGTCGTCGACATGATCGCGCAGGCGACGCCGGTGAGGGCGAACGAAGTGCCGATCGGCCCCAGGAGCATCGCCACGAGCGCGGGGAAAGCCTCGTCCGGCGACGAGATCGAATCCCATACGAGGACCCGCGCGGCCGCCGCCAGATACAGACCTCCATAGGCGAGAAACGCGATCACCACGACGGCGGTCCAGGGAATTGCGCGGCGGGCGACGCTTTCGTCCCGGGCGGCGAAGACCTTCGTGAGGAGCTCGAGCCGGGTGCTGTAGGCGATGAAGACCAGGAGGTACCAGGAGAGAAGGTAGCCCGTCGACCACTGAAGGCCCGCGGGCGACGTCCATCCGGGCGCCACCGCCTCTACCCGCGCCATCACCGACGAGAAACCTCCCACCGCCTGGTACGCCGCGGGAGCGAGCACCAGAAGCCCGATCCACATGAGGGCGAGCTGAACGACGTTCGTCCAGACGACCGCGCTCAGCCCCCCGAGGGCCACATAGGCCACGAAGATGGCGGTGCCAACGAGCTGTCCCACCCAGAACTCGAGCCCCAGGAGCCGCTCCATCACGTAGCCCATCGCCCGGATCTGGGCTACGAGATACAGGATGCTCGTGGACGCGACCACGAGCGCGGTCCAGGCGCGCAAAAGGCGGCTGTCGAACCGATCGCCCATGAAGTCCGGAAGCGTGAACCCCCGCGAGCGCCGGAGCTTCGCCGCGAAGAAAAAGAAGATCGTGGTGAATCCCAGAGCGTAGGAGAGGTTCGTGGTCACCGCGACCCCGCCCACGTGGCCGGCGAAGCCGACGTGGCTGAGGACGGCGCCGCCGTGGAGCATCGACCCCACGTTCGCCGCCACCAGAAGCGGGACCCCGAAGCTCCGTCCCGCTACCCAGAAAGCCTCGGTGCTCTCCTGCCCCCGCGACGAGATCCATCCGATCAGAAGTACGAGAACGAGACAGGCGACGAGGACGACGGGACCGAGAGCTCCCGCCGTCACATCTGGACGTCCTTGGGGTCGACGTTCCAGACGGAAAGCTCGAGCGTGATCCCGTTGGGGTCGGTGAGAGTGATGGTGTCCAGGATCTCGTGGGAGATGGTGGTGTAGTGGATCCCGCGCTCCTCGAGCCGCTCCCGCGCCGCCTCGTACTGCTCGCGGGTCACCGTGAGCGCCGCATGATGGAATCCGCCGAGGCCGATGCGCGCCTTCTCCTCCATGTCGTTCACCCGGAGAAACGCGAGAAGCTCCCCCCGCCCCATGTCGAAGAAGACCTGGGTCGAGCAGGGGTCGGCGTCGTGAGCCCGGACGCGCAGCATCTTGAGACGGATGACCTGCGTGTAGAACTCGATGGTTTTCTCGAGATCCGTGCTGATGAACGCGAGGTGGTTCACGCCGGAAGCCTCGCTCTCGAAGCCGGTGTAGGAAGGTTTCTTGATGAATCGCTCGACGAGGGACTCCCTCTCCGCCTGAGCCTGGGCCTCGGTCAACATCATGTCGTACCTCCGAATGAGATCGGGACGGTACTGAAATGAGCGGAGCGGGTCAAGACCTCCGAACGTGCTTCAATACGAAAGCACCGCCGCCTACGGAAGCA
>DAISKN010000556.1:0-4940 GCA_036820975.1 Acidobacteriota bacterium
TCTCAGCCAGGACGAAGTCTCCCACGCCGTCCCTGGCTCGGTCGACGAGCAGCCTGATGTCTGAGGGGTTGTGCTGCATGTCGGCGTCGATGAAGAGCACGTGGGTGAAGTCCTGTCTAAGGACGTAGGAGAGCCCGGTGCGAACCGCTGCTCCTTTGCCTTCGTTCGCTCGATGGCGAATCACGCGAGCGCCAGCCCGTTGCGCCACCGCGGCGGTCTGGTCCTGGGAGCCGTCGTCGACGACGACGATGTCCTCCAGAAACGGCCGCGCGCCCGAAAGCACGTCGACTATCGTCGACTCTTCGTTGAACGCGGCTACCAATCCACAGATTCTCAACGTCTTCGTTCTCCGACGAGGGCGGGCAGGACCAGAAGCGACGCGAAGGCTGCGAACATGACATTCGTGGCCACCACGACGCCAAGTCTCGCGAGCGGCTGATAGCTGGAAAATGCCAGGGTCCCGAAACCGATCATCGTCGTCAGCGCGGCGAGAGCGATGGCGGCTCCGGTCCACGGCAGGAACTCGCCGAGCGTTCGGCCCTCGTGAGACTGCAACCGGTGCAGGATATGGACGCCGTAGTCGACACCTATCCCGATGGCCATGACGATACCGAAGACGCTGAAGAGATCCAGTTCCATCCCGACGACAGCACAAAGCCCAGCGCTCCAAAGTAGCCCGAGAACCGTGGGGAGAAGACACAGAAGCGTCAGCCGCACCGAACGAAAGTCACGATAAATCAGCAGGATGACCGCAACGGAACCGATGGCGATGCCTTTTAGAAACTGAGGAAGCAGGCTCGCCCGGAGCTCGCTGTTCACCAGCGCCTGCCCGGTCACGAGAAACGACGGGTCGATTTTGGCCACCATACCCGCCAACCTCGAGACATCGGATTCGGTCTCGGGATAGAGGTAGGTCACGGCCAGGTAGCCCGTGTCTTCGCGCACGACGAAGCGCGACACGACGGGGCCGAGCCCATGCTCCAGCAACCCATCCAAGGTAATCCGCTCCCCGGGGTCGAAGAGCACCGGGAGTCGCTCCTCGAAGTCCCGGAACGCGCCCCGACGGAACCCCGCCGCCTCCCGAGCTTCGTCGAAACGCGGCAAAACGTCGTCCGCCGTCAAACCAACGCTCTCGATCAACTCGCTCACGGCCGCCTGCTCGCTCGACGGCGGCAAGAAGGCGAGGGGATTGCTGACGGACACGGTTTCCCCTCGTGCCGTGAGCTCGCGCTCGAGGGTTCGATGCTTTTCCAGAACAGGGTCGAGCTCACGCCCCCGCGCCAAAACCAGCATCACGTTCTTCTCGAGCTCGAATCGCTCCTCGAGCTGGTCCTCGACTGCCGAGCCCGCGGTTTGCGGCTGAATCTTCTCGAGGCTGGCGATGACCTCGAGTCGAGGCAACACCAGAAGCGACGCCACCGTGAGTGCACCCGCGGTCCAAAGAATGGCGGTCGAGCGCCGCTCCACGAGCTCGGCCAAGCGAGGCAGGCGCGGAGACCTGTCGGGACTGGTCAACCGGTGGAAAGACAGGAATGCAGGGACGAAGAACAGTGTGAGACCTGCGGATAGCAGCATGCCGACCGCGACGAGGCGCCCGAGCTCTTCGAGACTCGGGAAATCTACGAGCATCAGTGCGGCGAAGGTTGCCACGGTCGTGATGAACCCGAGAAAAACGCTGGACACGGTCCGACTCAAGCGTCTCGTCGCCACCTCCAGACTCGCCCCCCGTGCGCGTTCCTCCAGGAACCGCACGTAGAGCAGCATAAGCCCGTCGTCCCCGAGCCCAAAGACCATGGCCGCTCCCCCGCTTGCCGCCGCCAGCAATTCCCCCCGTGCCAGACCCACGATGACCATCGCCAGGAGGCCCGCCAGCCCGAGTGTCGTTGCCGCGCAGAAGAGGATCGAGTAGCTGCGAAAGACGACGAAGATTACGGCCAGGAGCAGTGCCAGCGAAACGAACGAGTTGCGCATCATTTCGCTGCGGATGAGACTCTCGGCTTCGAGGGAATCGCGATAGGCACCCGCGACTTCGATCCGAGCCGGCGGGAGTGCATCCTCGTCCTCTTCGTGGACGGCGCTCGTGGCAGCCGACCGAACGCGCCTCTCCACGTCAGCGAGCTCATCGAGGAGCTCCTTGCAGAACGCCGCGTCGAAGGCCGGCTCGATAGGCTTGGCGATGACCAGCCGCGAGCGGCCATCGGAGCTCAAATAGCCGTCCGCTGCGGCATCGAACTGCGAGAAGCCCTTGTCGCCGGCGAAACGCGAAAGGAGGTCGACGACCAGGCCCAGCGGGTCCCGCTGGATCCGTTCCCTTGCCGATGTTCCGGGGATCGCCAACGCCTCTCGCGAGCGGAGAAGAGCAGCCTCCAGGCTCTCTTGCTGGAATCTCGCCAATGCGCTTCGGGCGCCCTCTCGTCCCAGCAACAGCAGAATCCGGTCGAGCAAATAGTCCCAGTCTCTGCCGGAGTCGAACAACGCCGCATCCACGTAGGCGATTTGGGGAACGGTCCTCAATTCCGCGATGTACGCCTCGACGAGGTCTTCGTACTCCGCAATGGTGTGCCCCGGAGGGGCGTCGAATAGAACGTAGACGAAGTCGAGACTGTCGAAGTGATCGACATAGGCCTGAAAGGCCTGCACCGCTGGCCCGCCTTGCGGTATGAGCTTCAGAACATCGGATTCAAAGGGAACCCGGGTCAAGGCGGCGGTTCCGCCGATGGCGAGGACCAGACCCGAAATCAGTACGGCGAAACGCCTTCTGCGGGCGAAGTCGAGGACGAGCTCGTAGCGCTCAGTCACCGGGTCTAACGCGGATTGGGAACGTCAGGATTCTGAAATCCACGCGGTCGATCGGATGTTTCCGATGGAAGCTCGACTCGAAATTCCTCGTCCTCGACGGGGACATTGGCAAGAAGGTTCGAAAGTTCGATGGTCTTGGTCCCTGCGCCGCCGGGATAGACCAACCTCATCTTCACCAAGTAGAGCGTCCGGTCGTTCACCCACAAATCCAGCCGTTCGAGACCCTCCTGGATCTGCTTTCGCCTGGCGATCATCTCGACCCGGCGCGTGCCCGGAAGCTCGGGATCCGAGGTAACTTGAATTGTGAAATGGCCTCGGAGGTCCTTCTCCGAGGCCTGGTAGAAGTACTTATCAACCGTTTGCTGAATCTTGGCGATTGGCATGCGTTCCGATTGCGCGCGCTCGGGCCAGACCATGAGCAGTTGATCCCCGTCGATGAGGAGCAGTTTCTTCTCGGGCTTTTGGTACTGAAGCAAGACACGTATGGGACGTGCGGCGATCAGCTTCCCGCTCTCGACGATGGGCTCGACCAGCAGATCGGACTCCGTCGTCTCGACGAAGTCCGCACGGAGGGTTACGAGGCTTCGTTCCACTTCCCGCGCGCGCTGGTGAAGCTCGGCGAAGGCGTCTGGCTCCTTTGTCGGCGCGATTGCCGGAAGAAACGCGAAGCTGAACGCGGCCAGGACACCGGCGAAGGGCACGTACAGAACGTAGCATACGGTCGAGTTGACGGGCAAGTTGCTCCGTACGATAGACTTCCGTGGTGGAACGGGTCGCCATAACCGGGCTGGGGCTCCTCTCGAGTCTGGGTCGAGACCCGACGAGTTTCGTCGACGCATTGTTCGCCGGAACCAGTGGAATCTCGGAAATCACCGCCTTCGATACGAGAGCCTGCGGCTCTCATCGAGCGGGCAACCTCAGGGATTTCGATCCCGCCGAGTTCATCGATCCGAACAAGCTTCGCCGGATCGACGAAGTAGGGCGCCTCGCGGTTTCATCCGGCAAGCTCGCCCTCGCCGATGCGGGTGTCGAGACCAACGGAGTCGCCGCGAGCGAGATTGGCGTCGTGATCGGCACCTATACCGCGGGCCTGCACAGTACGGTCGATTTTCTGAGCGGGCTGGTCCGAGGCGGTCCAGCCGACGTCTCACCGCTGCTCTTCAGCAATACGGTGGGTAACGCGCCGGCCAGTCTCTGTGCTCTCGAGTTCGGTCTCAAGGGCGGAAACGTCACCGTGACAAACAGGGAAGCGTCCTCGCTGGCCGCAGTTGCCTATTCCCTGAACTTATTGCGTCATCGGCGCGCGTCGGCGTTGATTACGGGAGGTGTCGATCACATCGAAGCAAACTTCTTCCGCATCCACGACCGATTCCATGTGTTGTCGCCGGTGGACGAAGGGGAAGAGGCAGCTCGGCCGTTCGATCGGTTTCGGAACGGTTTCGTTCTCGGTGAAGGCGCGTTTGCTCTTCTCGTTGAGGAATGGTCGCGGGCGACGAACCGCGGAGCGCGGATCTACGCGGAAATCCTGGGCGCCGGAGGCACGTCCTCTCCCACCGGAATCAACCGCTGGCCGGAAGACCCGACGCATCTCTCTCACGCGATGCGACTCGCGCTTTCCGACGCCGGATGTACGGCGAAGGACGTTGCCGCAGTGTTTGCCTCCGCCAACGGTACGGTCGTTCTGGATCGCGCCGAAGCGGAGGCCATCGGCGCAGTCTTTGGCGGGCGCGCCGTACCTGTTGTTTCCATCAAAGGTGCTCTTGGCGAATCGGGCGCCTCGGGGGCAGCGTCGATAACTGCCGCCATCCTCAGCCTCCGCCGGAATGGACTTCCGCCAACCGCAGGGCTACGGGAGGTGGCGCCGGACTGTCCAGTGGACGCAAGCGGCGAGTCCCGTGGCACATCGGGACGAGTCGCTCTCGTCAACAGCTTCGCGAGCGGTGGGGCGAATTATTCAGTCGTTCTGCGTGTATAGCGGTCGCCCCAGCGAGCGGGCGCGCTTTCTGCCCAGCTGCTCGACGGCGTTGACCCTCGCGGAGGCGGTAGCTGCCTCCGCTCCCGTCTTCTTCCCGGGAGTGCGAGCCGGACGGCGGCTCCAACGCAGTTCTCGTATGCCTCTCGCGGGACCACTGGGCCAGCCG
>DAISKN010000557.1:0-4940 GCA_036820975.1 Acidobacteriota bacterium
GACGGCCTCGACCCTCACTTCGTCACCCGCCTCCACGGGACCGGCGCCTTTCACCACCTCCGCCAGCCAGAGCTCGCCGCGGATCTGCACGTAGCCTCGCGGACGGAGCGGCTCGCGGGCCGTCGCCAGCCGGCCGATGAGGCGATCCGAGGGGTGCTCGACTCGGAACCGGTAATGATCCTTCAGTATGGGGTAGATCGCCCAATCCTTGAGGAACCAGGCGACGAAAACGACGGACGCCCAGAACACCGAGAGCCCGAAGTACCGGTTCGCTCCGAGAAGGGCGACGATGAGAATGCCCCAGCCGGGAATCTGCAGAAGCCAGTAGCGCCAGAAGACCGTCAAGTCTCTCTCGCGCGCGAGGCGCGCCTCAGTGGAACTTGTACCGGGAGGTCTCCTCCGCTTCGAACGGATAGATATCGGTATCGAGCGGGACGCGACCGATTCCCGAGCTGTAGACGCGAATGCGCCTCTCTTCGATTCCACGGCGGAAGCGGGTCAGGAGCATCGATTTGACCCGGTCTCGAACGCTTCGGAGGAGAAGGAGAAAGCCCAGAGCATCCGTCAGCACTCCCGGCGTGATCAGGAGGACCGCGGCGACCAGGATCAGGATTCCGTCCACGATGGGACCCGCGGGAAGCTCGCCGCGTCGCGTCTGCTCTCGAGCGGCGCGGAGCGCGCTCAGCCCCTGCCGCCGCGCCACATACGCCCCCAGGAGCCCCGTGAGCGCCAGTAGCAGCAGCGTCGGCGCTGTCCCCATGCGGCCTCCGATCTCGATCAGGAGCGCGAGCTCGAGCGCGGGCACGAGGATGAACAGCAGAAGCAGCTTTCGCATGGCGCTATTATAGACGCGATGAAAGGGACGGGCCTCGCAATCTCGATTTCGCTGCTGCTCCTCGCCGGGTGCGAGAAGAGCTCCGACCCGTCTTTGATTCGGCAGGAGGCCCGGGTGAGCGAGGTGCGCGTTCAGATCCTGGAGTCGTTCCCCGTCCAGGCGCGCGCCGTCGTCCAGGGCGAGCTCCCGGACGGCTGCACCACCATCGACTCCATCGAGCAGTCCCGGGAAGGAAACGAGTTCCGGGTGCGCATCCTGACCGCCCGGCCCGCGGAGGCTTTCTGCACCCAGGTCCTCGTTCACTTCGAGGAGACGATTCCCCTCGAGGTGCGCGGACTGAGCGCGGGAGAATATCGTGTGGTGGCGAACGGGGTCTCGGCCACGTTCCGGATCGAGGTCGACAACGGATGAAATCCTCGGCGTTCCTGCTCGCTCTGGCCTTCACGCAGTCCTTCGAGAAGGAGACCGTCGACCGCCTCCAGGAGTACCTGAAGGTCGACACCATCAATCCCCCGGGCAACGAATCCCGAGCCGTCGATCTCTTCGCCCGGTTCCTGGAGGCCGAGGGGATCGCGTACGAGACCGCGGAGTCCGCTCCTGGCCGCGGAAACCTGTGGGCGAGGCTCGAGGGAGGGGCCGAGCCCGCGCTCATTCTCCTGAACCACACCGACGTCGTTCCCGCGGACCCCGGCTACTGGGAGACCAATCCCCTCTCGGGCGAGATCAAAGACGGCCACATCTGGGGCCGCGGCGCCGTCGACATGAAGGGGACGGGACTCCTCCAGCTCCAGGCGTTCATCGCCCTCCATCGCGCGGGAAAGCCGCTCCGGCGCGACGTGGTCTTCGCGGCGACGGCGGACGAGGAGGCCGGAGGCTTCTATGGAGCGGGATGGCTGGTGAAGAACCGGCCCGAGATCTTCGAAGGCGCCGGGCTCCTGCTGAACGAGGGCGGCGGAGGTACTCTCGACTCCGGCGTCACCACCTTCGACGTGGAGGTGACGCAGAAAGTCCCCCTGTGGCTCCGGCTGACCGCGTCCGACGAGCCCGGCCACGGCTCGACTCCTCGGGTGAGCTCCTCCTTGAGCCGACTCATCCGCGCCCTCGGCAACATCGACGACTACGAGTTCCCTCCCCGCATCGTCCCCGCGGTCGAGATCTACTTCGAAGGCCTCGCGGAATCCCAACAGGGCGAATGGAAGAACCGCTTCGGAAACATCGCCGACGCGGTGAAGGATCCCCGGTTCCTTCTCGGGCTCCAGCTCGGAAATCCGTCGCTCCACGCGCTCACGCGAAACACCTGCTCCATCACCCGGCTCGAGGGGAGCAGCAAGATCAACGTGGTTCCGCCCGAGGTCGCGGCGGAGATCGACTGCCGGCTCCTTCCCGATCAGAGCGCCGAGGCCTTCGTCGAGGACCTTCGGTCGATCGTGAACGACGCGAGCGTCCGTATCGAGACGCTGATGGCCTTCACCCCCGCCGTCTCCTCGACCGATAGCGATCTCTACCGGGCCATCGAGACCGTGGTCGCTCGCCACTATCCCGGGTCGAGGGTAATCCCCTCGGTCTCGACCGGCTTCACCGACAGCCACTTCTTCCGCGATATCGGGATCATCGCCTACGGTTTCGACCCCACCGTGGTCCCGGCCGAGCTTCAGGGAACGATTCACGGCAACAACGAGCGCGTCCCGGTGGAGTCGATCGAGAGAGGCGTCGGTCATCTTCTCGAGATCCTCGAGGCCATCGTCCACTAGCGCATTCTCGCCGCGTCGCCCCAACCGCCCGGTCCGGCGTCCACGAGCGCGCTGCCAGTTTCAATTTGCGACACTCCCGCGAAAGGTCGTAGGGAAACCCCGACGGGCCGCGAAGGCTTCGGGCCGCGCCGGGTCCAAGCCCTTGCGGGTGAGAGAGTTCGCTCGCCGCGGCGACCCTCGCATCTGGCCCGATCGTTGCAGTATCCGCGACCGGCGGGCATCCCTCTCGACGCCTGCCGAAGACTGCATGTCCAAAGCCCTCTATCGGCACCTCATCCCCTGGTCGGCGGCCTCCGTCGCGCTCCTCGTCGGCGCGGTACTCCTCGGCGGCCGCTTGCCGCTCTGGGGAGCGATTCTCGTCGCCGTCGCCGCCGCCGCGGGATCCTGGGGACTCTCGATTCGCGCGCTTCGACGCCACGTCCTGGCCCCGCTCTCGGGAATGGCCAAAACCGTCGCCGAGCTTCGCGGTCGCAGCGGACCGCTGCCTTCGGAGCTCCCTATCCAGAGGATCGACGAGGTCGGCGCGCTGGCGCGAGAGGTGGCGCTCCTCGCGGGCGAGCGCAATGCCTCCGAGCTCCTCCGCCAGGAGAACGACTCCCGAATCGCGGCCCTGAACGACGCCATCAGCGACGCCATCCTTCGCATCGACCGCGACGGTGTGATCTTGAGCTATCAACCGCCGCGGGACGCGCCGTTCTTTCTGAGCTCTGAGTCGGCGGTCGGGCGCAAACTGAGCGAGATCTTCCCCGAGAGCGTGACCGACCGATCCGTCGAAGCGCTCGCGAACGTCTTCGTGAGCGAGGAGCCGCAGCAGTTCGATTTCCAGCTCGACCTTCAGGAGGAAATGCGGAGCTACCAGGCGAGGTTCGCGCGCGCGAGCCAGAACGAGGTCCTCGCCATCATCCGCGACATGACGCGGATGCGGAAGACGGCGAGCACCCGCGCGCGCCTCAATACCATCCTCGACGCCACGCTCGATCCCGTGGTCACCGTCACCGTCGACGGTGAGATCCGCTACATCAACCCCGCGGGACGAGAGCTTCTCGGGATCAAGGAGCCGCGCCGATTCGGCCTGAAGCTCACCGACTTCCTCCCGGAGTGGGCCCGGGAGCAGATCTTCAAGACCGCCATTCCCACCGCCATCGAGGACGGGGAGTGGCACGGCGAGTCCGCGCTCGTCACCGCCGATGAAGTGGAAATCCCCATCGCCGTCACCGCCGTTCCCCACAAAACGGACGAGGGAGAGGTGGAGCTCCTGTCTTTCATCGCCCGCGATCAGTCCGAGCGGAAGCGCTTCGACGACCACCTTTCGTTCCTCGCCGACCACGACCCTTTGACGTCGCTCTACACCCGCAAGCGTTTCGTCGAGGAGCTCGGCCGCGAGATCGCCCGTTCCCACCGCTCCGGCGCCGCGGGGGCGGTGGTGCTCGTCGACCTCGACGACTTCAAGTACGTCAACGACAGCCAGGGGCACCGGAACGGAGACCGCCTGCTCACGAGCCTCGCGCACATCCTTCGCCAGACGGTCCGGGCGAACGACCTCCTCGCGAGGCTCGACGGCGACGAGTTCGCGGTCCTGGTCACCGAAACCCAGCCCAGCCGCGTGGACTTCGTCGTCGAGCGTCTCTTGAAGGCGGTCCGCAACCACTTCGTCCACGTCGGCGAGCAGCCCGTCGGGGTGACGGCGAGCGCGGGCGTCGCCTTCTTTCCCGAGCAGGGCGCGAGCGCCGAGGAAATTCTCGCCCACGCGGACCAGGCGCTCGACCGGGCGAAACGCCAGGGACGCGATCAGTTCGCGATGTTCAAGCCCGACGAGAAATGGCAGGCGCGGGTGGACTCGCGCCTCTCGGGCGAGAAGCTCATCCGCGAGGCGCTCTCCCGGGGACGTTTCGTGCTCCACGCCCAGCCCATCCTCGACCTGAGGACGAACGAGGTAGTCCAGTACGAGCTCCTCATCCGGATGCTCGACGAGCAGAACCAGCTCGTTCCCCCCGCCTCGTTCCTCTACACCGCCGAGCGCTTCGGCCTCATCCGCTCCATCGACCGCTGGGTGGTCCGGCAGGCGATTCGGCTCATCACCCGCCAGCGGGAGGTGGGGAACTACGTCCGCCTCTCGGTGAACCTCTCGGGAAAATCGGTGGGAGATCTCGAGCTCACGAGCATCATCGAGAAAGAGCTCGCGGAAGGCGGTGTCGACCCGGCCCAGCTCACGTTCGAGATCACCGAGACCACCGCGGTCAACGACCAGGAGCGCTCCAAGATCTTCGCCATCGCCCTCAAGCAGATCGGCTGCCGGCTCGCCTTCGACGACTTCGGCGTGGGGTCGAACTCGATGAACCTGCTGAAGCATCTAC
>DAISKN010000558.1:0-4938 GCA_036820975.1 Acidobacteriota bacterium
AGCCCTTCTTCCTCGAGAAGGCGCACGATCTCGTCGGCGATGCTGCCCGCGACTTCGCTCAGAGTCCTCCCCGCCGCCAGCGCGACCGACGGCGCGCCGGCTCCGACGACCGTCTGCGAGGTCGGGAAGTGGTCGCTTTCCCGGTACTGGAAGGACCACGGGAGGTCGGCCCGGGCCCGGGGCACGTCGGAGAAGAGGTCGTTGAGGAAAGAGAGGATCTCTCCCGAGGCGCGGAAACTGTGGCTCAGCGTGAGCTTCCTCCCGCCCCCGCTGCGGATGCGCAGCAGATGGCGGGATGCCTTCTCCATCACCTCGACCCGCGCGTCGCGCCATCCGTAGATCGACTGCTTCCGATCGCCGACGAGAAAGAGGCTCGGCTCGCGGATGCGGCCCGTTCCCGCGCCTTGCGACTGCTCGGCCAGGATCACCTCCTGGACCAGGCCCGACCCTTCTCCCCAGGAGTCGACCAGAGCGCGGATGAGCCGCCACTGGTACTCGTTCGTGTCCTGGAACTCGTCGATGAGCAGGTGATGGTAGCGGGACTCCAGGCGAAATCGGCTCTGCGAGAACTCTCCCCGCTTCTCGAGGAGCTTCACCGCCTCGAGCAGCACGTCGGTGAAGTCGAGCCCGGCGCGGGCGCTCTTGAGCTCGGCGAAACGCGCGGCCGCGTGGCGATAGAGGGCATCGATCTGACGAACGGCGAAGAAGTCCTTCTCGCGTATCCACTGCCGGTACGCGCGCGCGACTCCGGGGGCGAGCGCGAGCACCGCCTCGCGGTGGCGCTCGTGGGCTTCGGCGGTAGGAAAGCTGTCTCTGGGCGCGAGCGGCGAGAGCCTCCTTCGCGGCTCGTTCTCGGAAGTGAGGAAGTACGCCCGGACCTCCTCGACGTCCACCGGAGTCGCCGTCTCGGGGCCGACGCCGCGGACCAGCGCGAATCGCACCGCGCGGAATCCCGGAGCGCCTTCGGCCTCCTTCTCTGGGGGTCCGCTCGCGAGGAACCTCTCCACGCCCTCGTTCCCCCGGAAGACGGAGGCGAGAGACTCGGAGAAGCGCTTCAGGCTGTTCTTCAGGCTGACGCTCGGCGGAACGACGTGCTCGACGTAGCGCCGCAGGATCTCCTCGCGGGTGAGCCGGCTCTGGAGGAACTCGCGCATTCCGCGCCGGAGCGCCCCCTCTCCGAAACGCGCGACCAGGAAACGGATGTCGACGCCCCGGCCCCGGCGCGAGGTCGCGAGGGTCTCGTCGATGGCCTCCTCCTTCAATCGATCGCTCGTGACCTCGTCGAGGAGCGCGACGTCGGGATCGAGGCCCGCCTCGAGCGGAAACTCCCGCAAGAGGCCGAGGCAGAAGGCGTCGATGGTGGTGACGTGCATCTCGAAGAGCCGGGTCCGCATGTCGCTCCAGAGCGAGGGGCGCTTTCGCAGCTCGTCGATGATGCGGGTCTTCATCTCTCCCGCCGCCTTCCGCGTGAAGGTGATGGCCAGGATATGCCGGGGCGCCGAGCCCTCCTCGAGGAGCCGCAGGTATCGATCGACGAGGACTCGGGTTTTTCCCGTCCCCGCCGAGGCTTCGAGAGCGACGTTGAGCGTGGGATCGGAGGCCTGCGCGCGGGCCCCGGCGTCGACGAACGAGAGGACCTGCTCGGTCACGAGAGGGGCTCCAAAGGCTCCACGATCTCCTTGCGGCAGACCCTTCGATAGCCGCAGCTCGCGCAGAGGTGCTCCTGATACGGGGCGGGGGCGAAGCGCCCTTCCCGGATCGCTCCGTAGGTGCGGGTCAGAAGGGCGCCGGCCTTGTCGAAGTCGCCCCTCGAGATCGCCTTGCGATCGCGGAAGCTCAGGTAAGCTGCCTCCTTCACCGGCGCTCCCCGCTCCGACGAAAGACACATGGCGTAGAGCGGAACCTGGAGAGCGACCGCTTCTCCCGGTGCGCGGCCGCTCTTGTAGTCGTAGATATGGAGCAGCCCCTTTTCGTCGAGGTCCGCCCGGTCGATCCGTCCCTGGATCCGCACGTACCAGGGCTTTTCTCCCCGCGGGCCTTCCTCGAGCCGAAGCGGGCTCGAGAACGCGTGCTCCACGAGCCGCTCCCGGAGAGCTCCCTGCGCCATCTCCCGGCGGAGGAGCCACGGGATCGCGCCCGGCTCGCCGGGTCCGCCGAAGAGCCGCTCCATCTCGATCGACCGGTGCTCCGGCGGAAGACTCGCGAGAGCCACGCGCCGGAAGAGAGCGAGAGCCTCGTCGTGGTTTTCGGGGTCGATTCCCCGGGGCGTGCTCCGGCCGCGATCCCATTCGGCGAAAGCTTCCTGGAGCACCTCGTGCAGGATCCGGCCGCGCTCGAGGGGCGAGAGCTGCTCGTCGACCTCTTCCTCTTCCTCGATGCCCAGGAGATACCGCGAGTAGTACTTGAACGGGCACCGGAGATAGAGCTCGAATGCGGTCGGGGAGATCGGCTCGGATACGGTGAGCGGTCCCTCCACGTGCCCGGGGCGCCTTGGACCGGTCGCCGATTCGGACGACAGAAGCCCGCGCCGGAGAGCATCGGACCGGGTCACGACGATATCCGCGAGGGCCGCGGCGAGAGGCGCCTCGGTCGCGCCCCGCTCCGACGCCCAGGTGCGCGCATCCTCGAGGAAAGGCGACGGCACGGTCGGAATCTCGTCTTCGAGCTGGTGGCGGAACAAGACGATGTTCTTCCACGCGAGATCGAGAAGCCCGAGAAAGCGCCGGCGTTCCGCCGCGAGGAGGTCGCGATCGGAGGGAAAGCCGAACTCCCGCAGGAGCCACTGCGGATAGAAGATGTTCCTCTCCGACCGCTCGGGCCACTCGTCCTCGTTGAGCCCGAGGAGCAGCACCAGATCGAAGCCTCCGAAAGGAGCGGAGCGCCTGTCCACGATCTGGACTCCGGTCTCGCCGCTCCGCACGGCGAAGGTGTGCTGCTCGATCGCCCGCCGGAGCTTTTCCCGGAAGTAAGCGAAGTCTCGCGGAGGGTCGGAGACGCGGCGGGCGGCGTCTTCCAGTCTCTCGAGGATGGAATCGAAGGCGGCCTTCGCGCGGTTGAGGCGCGAGTCCTCGACGGGGAGCCTGCCGTAGGAGCGAAGCCGTCGGCGGAGGCAGTCGATTTTCGACGTAAGCGGACCCGTGTCGGCCAGCGGCGCGAGAGCTTCGCTCGCCGCGACGATGGCGGTCAGCGCGGGGATGGCCCTCGAAGTCGCGTCCGGGCCCTCTACCCCCGGAAGGCTCGGCTGGAGCGGTTTCCGGCTGAGGCGCGAGAGGAGAGCGCGGAAACGGTCGACGCCTCCCGGCTCGCGGAAGCGCAGCGTCAGCTCGTCGAACGCGGCGACTTCCGCTTCGGAGACGCTCTCGAAGGCGAAGAATGGGCTTCGTAGAAGAGCGAGCGCGGAGTCTCGGTTGGAGCCCGTCGCCACCAGCTCCAGAACGAGGTCGACCGCGGCGACGTAAGGTTCGGTCGCGAGGGGAAAGCTGTCCTGGAGCTGGTAGGGAACTCCCGCTTCGCCGAAGACTTTCTTCGCGAGGTAGAGATAGGTCAAAGGCCGGGGGACGACGACTCCGACGCGGTGAAGGGGAGGAAGCCTCCCGTCGTCCTCGAGCGACTTCAGGAGGCGCGCGGCGTCGGTGAAGGATTCCTCGCGATCCCGGGCGACGAACGCGAGCTCGTTCTCGCGGCTCGGGACGAGAGGACGGGGCGGTGCATGAAGCCCGTCTTTCGCCATCACGATCGAGAACCGCCGCGCGACGGCGTCGGGAAGCTCGCTTTCCGGGCTCGGGACGACGACGAAGAGCTCCCCGAGTCCTGGCGCCGTCGAGAGCAGATCGAGATCCGGGACGGCGATTGTCTCCGAGCCGAGGACGAAGACCCGCTCGAAGGGGAAATCCTCGGCGCGGAGCGCGAGCCTCGCGGTAGCCGTGTCGAGAAGACCGAGCCCGCCGAGCGCGGCGCGATAGTCGTCGATCGAGGCCCGCAGGAAGCGGGTCTGGGCGGCGAGCTTCATCGCCCCCTCGTCGTCGGGCGCCTCCAGCTCTTCGAGAGCCCGCGCGAAGAAGGCGTCGAGACCGAGCCCCTCATCCTCGAGAGGAGACCGGGCGTGGATCTCGTCGTAGAGATCGAGCACGCGGCGGGCGAGCCCTCCGCGGAGGCCGAAGGGCGGAACCACGCCCTCCTCCAGAACCCTGGCGAAGGCGCGCTCGAGGAGCGCTTCTCTCAGGAGCGGATCGACGAGGCGGAGCTTCGCCGAGGCGCTCTCGGCGAGGAGCGATACGAGGGTCGCGGAGGTCGCCAGGGTGGGAAGGACGGCCGCCGAGCCGCGGCTCAGAAGCGCGTCCTCGAGCTCCCTCCGGAAGAGTTGCGCCGCCGCCGCCGTAGGCAGGAGGACCAGGGAGCGAGCGAGGGAGAACGGGTCCTTCTCCCGGAGCTGCCTCAGACTCAGGGTCGCGAACGACGTGACGCCGCGAAAACCGCGGCAGAGAACCATCTCCCTGCGAGGCATTTCCCAGCGTCCATTCTATCCGTTCGGCGGGTTCCTATCCGATGGGATAGGCGGGAGACCCCGTAGATCGCCGATTCTTCCGCTGTTGCTGCGGGAACGGTCCTTGCAGTGTCCGATCGACGAAGGAGTTGTACCCATGGCGGACATGAACCGTGAGCTTGCGAGCATTCTCTCGGGCCTCGAAAAACGGGCGCTGGTCTTCCTCGCGCAAAGGATGCCGCGCGTGGTGAGCTCGGACCACCTCACGATTCTCGGACTGGCGGGCATGCTCGGCGCCGGCCTTTCGTTCTGGGCCGCCCGGACGGAGCCGCTGGCGCTCATCGGGGTCGTTGTGTTCCTCGCCGTCAATTGGTTCGGCGACAGCCTCGACGGAACCCTCGCCCGTGTGAGAAAGCAGGAGCGGCCGAAGTACGGCTACTACGTCGACCACGTCG